>CAIPQY010000001.1 GCA_903867275.1 uncultured bacterium
CCCGCGCAGACCGCCAAGCAGGTGATGATCCAGAAGTTCCGCGAGGAAGAGCGCAACAGCCTGCTCGAGGAATTCGTGAAGCGTCAGGGCGAACTGGTCACCGGCGCCGCGCAGCGCTACGAGGGCGGCGCCCTGGTGGTGCAGGTCGACCGCGCCGAAGGCTTCATGCCGCGCAGCGAGCAGATTCCCGGCGAGCAGTTCCAGCCCGGTGACCGCGTGCGCTGCCTCATCCTGGATGTGCGCGATGCGGGCCATCAGGTGAAGATCGTGCTCAGCCGCGCGCATCCCGACTTCATCCGCCGGCTCTTCGAGGCCGAGGTGCCCGAGGTTGCCGACCGCGTGATCGAGATCAAGGCCATGAGCCGCGAGCCGGGCTTCCGCACCAAGCTCGCCGTGAGCAGCGTGGACAGCAAGGTGGACGCCGTGGGCGCATGCGTGGGCGTGCGTGGCAGCCGCATCCGCAACATCGTGGACGAGCTCGGTGGCGAGAAGATCGACATCGTGCGCTGGAACGAGAGCAGCCAGGTGCTGATCGCCAACGCGCTGAAGCCCGCCGAGGTGGAGGAAGTGAGCCTGTGCTTCGAGCTGGGCCGCGCCACCATCATCGTGCGCGACGACCAGCTGAGCCTGGCCATCGGTCGCCGTGGCCAGAACGTGCGTCTGGCCGCCCGCCTCACCGGCTGGGACGTGGACATCCTCACCCCCGAGGAGTTCAGCAAGGGTCTGGCCACGCTCGAAGAGACCGTGCGCCCGATCGAGGGCGTGACCGACGAGATGCTGGACAAGATGGGCGCCCTCGGCCTGATCAGCGTCTTCGACGTGGAAGAAGTGGGTCCCGAGATGCTGGAAACCGAACTGCAGGCCACGCCCGAGATCGCCGACGCGATCGTGGCGGCATGCAGCGACAAGGCGAAGATCGTCGCCGAGCAGCAGGCCAAGGATCGCGAGGAGGCCGACCGTCTGGCCGCCGAGCAGTCCTCCGAAGCCGACGCGCTGCTGAGCGGTGGTTCATCGACAGACGAGGCCTCGGAGGCCGCAGCCGACGACATTCTGGGTGGAGGCGGCTCGCAGGGTTGAACCCCGCGCGCTGACCGGAAGGCAATACAGGAGAAACCGTGAGCAAGATCGCGAAAGTACGAGTCTCGCAGCTGGCCAAGGAGCTTGGCGTCCAGTCCAAGGACATCATCGCTCGGTGCACCACCGAGGGTCTGGATGAAGTGAAGCAGCCGCAGTCCACCGTGTCGGTCGGACTGGCCGAGACGATTCGCGAGTGGTTCGCGGGTGCGGCAAGCGCCGCTGTGGCCGTTGTGGAGGCGCCCGCGAAGGCCGCCGAAGCGATCGCCACCGAGGAAGCGCCGATGAAGGCGAAGCGCGGTGTGGCCAAGCCGACGGTGGAAGCACCGGCGCCTGCACCGAAGCCGGTCGTGAAGAAGCCCGCGGAACCCAAGCCCGAAGCTTCCGTGGCGGTTGTGGCGGAACCCATCGCTGAGGCACCTGTCGCTGCGGCACCCGTGGTCGAACCCAAGCTTGCGGAGCCGATGAAGCCCGTGGCGCCGGTGGTGGCGCCCGCTCCCGTTGCCGCGGCTCCAACCGCGGTGCCCGTGCCTCCGCGCACGAACGGTCCCGATGGCAGCGCACCCGTCAAGCCCACCATGCCCACGCCTCCGCGTGGTCCTGTGCTGAAGCCCGGCCCGCCGCCCGTGTTCAACGTGCCTTCGCGTCCGAAGGATGTGCGACCGGTTGGTCCGCGCCTGGAGCAGCCCGTGAAGAGCGCGATGGCCGGCCCCAAGCTCATTCGCGTGGAGCAGCCGGAGAATCTTCCCGCGCCGCGACCGCGCACGGGTCCGCCAATGTCGCGAGGTCCGCGCTTTGGTGGCGCGGGTGCGGGTGCAGGCGCCGGCGCAGGTGCCGGTGCAGGCGGTCCTCCGATGGATCGTGGTCGTGGCACCGGCGATCGTCGCGGTGGTCCGCCACAGCGCCGAGCCAAGGCAGGCGAAGGCGGCCGTCCTCGTGAAGAGGGCGCCACGGCCGAGCCATGGCGCGCAACGGACATTGCCGAGCGCGAGAACCGTCTCAATCGCGCCGGCGGATTCTTCCGCAGCCACAAGCGCGCGCCCGACAAGCGCGGCATGGGTGGTGCGCAGCAGAAGTCGGCCGGTCCCGCGCAGGGCCCGGTGAAGATCGCCGAGCCGATCCACATCAAGGAACTCAGCGCCGCCACCGGCGTGAAGGCCAGCGACATCCTGAAGAAGCTGTTCCTGCAGGGCACCGTGGCCACCATCAACAGCGTGATCACCGCCGACCAGGCGCTGGAGACCATGCTGGAGTTCGGCGTGGAACTGGAGATCGAGGAGGCCAAGAGCGCCGCCGAGATCATCGAGGCGGGCTTCAAGGAGCGCACGCGCACCGACGAGCGCCCGCGCAGTCCCGTGGTCACCATCATGGGCCACGTCGACCACGGCAAGACCAGCCTGCTCGACCGCATCCGCAACACCAACGTGGCCGCCGGCGAGGCCGGTGGCATCACGCAGGCCACGCGCGCCTTCCAGACGCCGGTGAAGGCCGGCGATCGCGAGCGCGTCGTCACCTTCATCGACACGCCCGGCCACGAGGCCTTCACCAGCATGCGTTCGCGCGGTGCCAAGGTGACCGACGTGGTGGTGCTGGTGGTGGCGGCCGACGACGGCGTGATGCCGCAGACCATCGAGAGCATCAACCACGCGAAGGCGGCGAATGTGCCCATCGTGGTGGCGCTGAACAAGATCGATCGCGCCGAGGCCACCGAGAACAACATCCAGCGCATCTACGGACAGCTGGCTGCGCACGGCCTGAACCCCGTGCCGTGGGGCGGCACCACGGAAGTGGTGAAGACCAGCGCGGTGAAGGACATCGGCATCCAGGAGCTGCTCGATGTGCTCGACTACCAGGCCGATCTGCTCGGCCTGAAGGCCGACTTCAAGGGCATCGCGCAGGGCACCGTGCTCGAGGCGCAGGTGGAAGAGGGCCGCGGCCCTGTGGCGCGCCTGATCGTGCAGGAAGGCCTGCTGAAGCGCGGCGACTTCGTGGTGATCGGCCGCGCCTTCGGACGCGTGCGCGACATCGTGAACGATCGCGGCCAGCGCATCGACGAGGCGGGACCCAGCACGCCGGTGGCCATCAGCGGCATCGACCTGCTGCCCGACGCGGGCGACAGCTTCTTCTGCACCAAGAGCGTGAAGGAGGCCGAGGAGGCCGCCATCGAGCGTCGTCGCATCGAGCGCGAGCGCGAACTGGCGGCGCCCAAGATCACCCTGGACAACATCTTCGAGCACATGGGCAAGGCCCAGGTGAAGGAGCTGTCGCTGGTGGTGAAGGCCGACGTGCAGGGCAGCGCCGAGGCGCTGCGCAGCGAGCTGGGCAAGATCAAGACCGACGAGGTCGGCGTGAGCGTGAAGCACTGCGCGGTGGGCGGCATCAACGAGAGCGACGTCGCGCTGGCTTCGGCCACCGGCGCCATCATCGTGGGCTTCAACGTGACCAGCAGCGGCAAGGCGCGTTCGCTGGCCGAGCAGAAGAACGTGGAGATCCGTCTCTACGAAGTGATCTACGACCTGGTCGACGACGTCACCAAGGCGGCGTCGGGCCTGCTGGCACCCGAGGTGAAGCTGGAGGTGCTGGGCCACGCCGAGGTGCGTCAGGTGTTCAAGATCACCAAGATCGGCATGATCGCCGGTTGCTACGTGACCGACGGCGTCATCGAGCGCAATGCCCAGATCCGCGTCACGCGCGGCGGCATCGTGGTCGAGAAGGACCGTCGCCTCGAGCAGCTCAAGCGCTTCAAGGACGATGCCAAGGAAGTGCGTGCCGGCAACGAGTGCGGCATGAAGATCGTGGGCTACGACGACATCAAGGAAGGCGACGTGCTGGAGTGCTACCGCACCACCACCGTCAGTCGCGTGCTGCCCGAGAAGACCAAGAAATGAAGCGACGCGACGACGATCGGGCACAGGATCATGGCTCCGAGCGCGTGGTGAGCGCGCTGCGACGGGCGCTGCAGCAGGCGCTGGCGCAGGGGCTCAGCGATCCGCGGCTGGATGGCACGCTGGTGAGCGTGGCCAGCGCCAGCATGAGCCCCGACGGCCAGTCGCTGCGCGTCGGCATCTCGGTGCTGCCCGAAACCGCGGGCCCGCGCGCGCTGGGTGCGCTGCGTCACGCCAGCGGTCACCTGAAGGAAGGCATGGCGAAGCACGTGGAGATCCGCCGCATGCCGCGCCTGGAATTCGAACTCGATGACTCCCTGAAACGGCAGGCTGCGCTCGACGTGAGCCTGGCCGAGGTCAACCCACCCGCACCGCACGAAGGAACGCCATGACGGCCACTGCCATGAAGAGCGAACTCGCGATCGGAAAATTCAACCAGCTCCTGAAGACCCACGCGGCCACGCCGCCGAAGACGCCCACCGACCTGGTGGAGCTGCTGGTGGAGAGCTTCATGATGGCCGACGCCACCGACGAGCAGGGTCGCAATGCCTTCGACAAGCTGATGCGCGGCTCGGTGGACGTGAACGACCTGCGCGCGGCGCTGGTGAAGGAGCAGGTGGGCATGATCGGCGTGCGCTACCCGCTGGCATGGGATCGCTGCGCGCTGATGCGACGCACGCTCATGGATCTGTACAAGCGCGAGCACAAGGTGAGCCTGGAGCGCCTGCGCAACGTGCCCAAGCGCGAGGCCAAGACCTACGTCGAGGGCCTGGCCGGCATCACGCCGTTCGTGGCATCGCGCACGCTGCTGCTTGGTCTGGGCATCCACGGCGTGCCCGTGGATCAGGCCACCGTGGACGTGCTGGTGGAAGCCGAGGTGCTGGGCGAGGCGAGCGATCCGGTGGAGGTGGCGGCGTTGCTGTCGCGCCACGTGCTCGCCGATGACGCCGTGTCGGCGCACGCCGCGCTTCGCAAGGCCACCGACCGGTTCCTGGCCAGCGGCCGCGTGCCGCGGCTCGGCAAGAAGAAGAAGTGAGGCGCGCGGCCGTGCAGGGCCGTGTCGCACGCATGATCGCCGCATGGCTCGCCGCCGTGTGGCTGTTCGCTGGATGCGCCACCTCCAACGCCGTCTCGGTCGAGTCGCTGCGCGTGAAGGCCGC
>CAIPQY010000002.1 GCA_903867275.1 uncultured bacterium
CGTGAAGGGTTTCGACGCCGAGTCGTGGAAGACCTTCTCGCAGCGCATCTACTACGAGGCCGGCGACGCCGCCACCGCCGAGCCCTATGCACGCATCACCGCGCGCATCGAGTCGCTGAACGAGTGCCACGGCTGCAAGGGGAACGTGCTGTTCTTCATGAGCGTGGCGCCGGAGCTGTACGAGCCCATCGTGGAGCAGATCGGCGCGGCGGGACTGGTCACCGAAGGCCGCCGCTGGTGCAGCCTGAACCAGAACGCACGCTCGTGGCAGCGCATCATCGTGGAGAAGCCCTTCGGCAACGATGATTCCAGCGCCGCCAGCCTGAACCGCGCGCTGGGCCGCGTGTTCGAGGAAGAGGCGATCTATCGCATCGACCACTACCTGGGCAAGGAAGTGGTGCAGAGCCTGCTGGCGTTCCGCTTCGCCAACGCCATCTTCGAGCCGGTGTGGAACCACCGCTACATCGACCATGTGCAGATCACCGCCGCCGAGACGGTGGGGGTGGGGCAGCGCATCGCGTTCTATGACGGGACCGGCGCGATCCGCGACATGATCCAGAGCCACTTGATGCAGGTGCTGGCGTTCGTGGCCATGGAGCCGCCGACCGACTTCAGCGCCGATCACATCCGCGCGGAGAAGATCAAGGTGATCGACGCGCTGCAGTTGCCGGACGTGAAGCGCCTGCAGGATTTCGGCGCGGTGGGCCAGTACGGCGCGAGCGCCGACGAGAAGGCCTATCACGAGCTGACCGGCGTGAAGGCCGGCACCACCACCGAGACCTTCGCCGCGCTGCGCATGGAGTTCGAGAACTGGCGGTGGGCCAAGGTGCCGTTCTACCTGCGCACCGGCAAGCGCATGGCACGCAAGTGCACGCAGATCGTGGTGCAGTTCAAGCCGCCGGCCGCGAACCTGTTCCGCAAGACCATGAACGATCCGTTGAGCGGCAACCGCATGGTGATCGAGATCGCGCCCAACGAGCAGTTCAGCCTTCGCTTCGGCGCCAAGAAGCCCGGCGCGATGCGGATCTGCGACGTGGAGATGATGATGGACTATGCGAAGGCCTTCAAGGTGGAGCCGGTGGAGGCGTACGGGCCGCTCATGATCGACGCCATGCGCGGCGACCAGAGCCTGTTCAAGCACCGCCTGGAGGTGGAGAGCGCCTGGCACGCCATCATGCCGTTCCTGGATCAGCGAAGTGCCGGCATCCGCGAAGGCATCCATGCCAACTACACCGCCGGCAGCTGGGGGCCGGCGAGCGCGGATCACCTGTTGGCGCGCGACGGGCGCGCGTGGTTCAACCCTTCGGCCTGACGCCGCGGCTTGGTAGTTTCGCTGCGCCATGAGCGACCTTCTCCCACTTGACTCCGAGTTCGCACCGATCGAAGCACCCACTCTGCGTGGCCGCGTGGAAGCGCGACACGACGCCGAGGAGGTGTTCGACGCACTCGCGAGCGACCTGATGGGTCAGGCGCTGCACTGCGTGGGCAAGTACGGCGAGTTCCACCTGGCCCTGTCGGGCGGCAAGACGCCGTTCCCGTTCTACGAGAAGCTGATGATCGATCCGCGCTTCCGCGCGATCCCGTGGGCCAGCACGCACCTGTGGATGGTGGACGAGCGCCGCATCGGTTTCGACAACGACCTGAACAACTACAAGCACATCAACGAGATCCTGGTGGAGCACTCGGGCATTCCCGCGGAGAACGTGCACCCCATGCCGGTGGAGGACGCCACGCCCGATGTCACCTACGAGCGCGCGCTGCGCGAGGCGCTTGGTCGCCGGCCGCAGATGCAGCAGCGACTCGACTTCGTGCTGCTGGGCATGGGTGACAACGGACACACCGCCAGCCTGTTCCCGCACACGCAGGTGCTGAAGGTGCGCGATCGCATGGTGGGACTCTGCGAAGGCCCCACGGTCACGCCACCGCCGCGCATCACGCTGACCTACCCAACGCTGAACGCCGCGCGCTTCATCGCCGTGCTGGTGATGGGCGCCGCGAAGGGCCCCATGCTGAAGCGCGTGGCCAGCGCGAAGGACACCTACGAGGAACTGCCGATCCTGGGCATCGAACCCATCGGCGGCGACATGCGCTGGTATCTCGATCGCGCGGCGTGCGACGCGGCCCGCTAAAAGTCCGCGTAACAGGGACGGGGGTCCTTATCGGCCGCGGCAATGAACTGGCGCAGCATGCTGTTCAGCGCGCCGCAGAGCGGAAACAGATTCCAATAACGACCCCCGTCCCTCAAATGGGACGAAGGAAGTCCTCGAGCAACGCGGCAGCCGCAAGCGCGTCGCGCAGCTCCTTCTTCTCGCCGCGCGTGCGACCGCTGCGCGCCATGCGCTGATCGGCCTCGAAGCTGGTGAGTCGCTCGTCCTGCAGGTGCACCACAAGGCCGCATCGCTGCTGCACCTGTTCGGCGAACGCGCGCGCGTCCTTCGCGGCGGGGCCTTCGGTGCCATCCATGTTCAGTGGAAGCCCCATCACCAGCGCATCGGGCGCATGCTCACGAACAGCGCGCTCGATGGCCTGCAGCAGCTCGGGGCCACGCGGAATGTGCAGCACCTCGACCGGCATGGCCATGCGCGTGATGGCATCGCCCGCGGCAAGTCCGGTGCGCTTGCCGCCCGCATCGATCGCCAGAAAACGGACGGGCTTCGCGCTCACTGCACGTCGCCAGGCACGCGGCCCGCGATCTCCTTCACCTGCTCGGCCATGTCGGCGCGGCACACCAGCGTGGCAGTGGCGGTGCGCACCACGATCACGTTGTCGAGGCCAACCACGCTCACCACATGCGCCGGGTCGTCGCTTGCCACCAACACGCCCTTCGCGGCCTGATGCTGCGTGCGCGCGTTGGCGCGATTGCCATCGGCATCGGCGGGCAGCGTCTCGGCCCAGGTGGGCCAGCTGCCGACATCCTTCCAGTTCACGCTCATGGGCACCTCCACGATGGTGCGGCGCGCATCGGCGGCCGCGGGTTCGATCAATCCGTAGTCCACGCTGATCTTGGGCAGCGCGGGATACACCTGCGCAACCTCCGCAGCGCGCTGCGGCGTGTCCCACGCATCGGCAATGCGCGCAAGGCCCGCCGCGCTCTCGGGCTTGTACCACCCGATCGCCTCCATGCACTTCGCCGCGTGAAACACGAACATGCCGCTGTTCCAGCTGAAGGTGCCGCTCGCCACATACTGCTCCGCGCGCGCCTTGTCGGGCTTCTCCACGAAGCGCTTCGCGCGGAAGCACCGGTCGAATCCCGCGATCGCCTCGCCGCGCTCCACATAGCCGTAGCCCGTGGCCGCGAACGTGGGCGTGATGCCGAAGGTGACGAAGCGCGTGGGATCGGCCTCGACCAGACGGAATCCCTCGTCAAGCCGCCGCGCGAACTCCGCCTGCGGCGTGATGAGGTGATCCGATGTCAGCACCGCGAACACCGCGTTGGGGTCGCGCCTGGCCAGCACCGCCGCCGCGAAGCCGACCGCGTTCAGCGTGTCTCGCCCCGTGGGTTCGCCAAGCCAGTTCTCCGCCGTCAGCGCCGGCACCGCGCGCATCACCTGCTCGCGATAGCCCTCGGCCGCGCACACAAGCCGCCGCTCCGCGGGCACCACGCCTTCCAGTCGCTCACCCGCGATCTGCAGCAGACTCTTGCCGTCGATGAATGGAAGCAGCTGCTTCGGCATGGCCTTGCGACTCATCGGCCAGAGTCGCGTGCCGCTGCCTCCAGCCATGATCATTCCGAAGCGCATGCGGCCAATGTACGCGCAGCCGCGCCGCGACTCACACCGAACCGCGAAGTCGAAGCGCCGTGGCCACCAGCACCTCGGCCGCGGCCTTGGCGCCTTCCACCTGCAGAGCGCGTTCCACCATGCGCTCGGCCAGCACGCGCGACTCGCCCAGCTGCACCAGCACCACCACCGCATCGCCCGCGGCGCCCACCAGGCTGGCGGCACTGGCCTCCGCCACCGGCTGCATGCCGCCGCTCGCCATGGCCGTGAAGCGTGCCACCTTGTCCTTCAGCTCCACCACGATGGTCTCGGCCATCTTCTTGCCGATTTCAGGCAGGCCGGTCAGCGCCTTCTCGTCGCGTCGCGCGATGGCGGCCGCCACCTCGGCGAAGGGTCGCTGCAACGCCCGCAGCGCCTTGCGGTTGCCGATGCCCTTCACGGTGGTGAACAGCTCGAAGAAGTCGCGATCCTCGGCGCTACGGAAACCGATCAGCCGCGGCCAGAAGCTGCTGCCCTGACCCTGACCCTCGAGATAGTGCAGCGTGACGAACCGCACCGTGGCGCCACGCTGCCCCGCCAGCGCCGTCACATCCGCCGCCGGTACCAGCACTTCATAGGCCAGCGCGCCCACCTGCAGCAGGGCCACGCCGTCCTCGGCCGAGAGCAATTCGCCTTCGATGGATGCGATCACGCCCCCGAATCTACCCGCAACC
>CAIPQY010000003.1 GCA_903867275.1 uncultured bacterium
TCGGCAATGCGGTGATGCTGTGGTGTCTGGTGCCGCTGGCGGGCGTGGCCAGTCTCGTCACGTTCCTGTGCTGGCATGAGACCAAGGGCGTGAATCTGGAAGACGTGGACGGCTGATCGATCGTGGAGCGTTTCGCGGGGCGTTGCTACGCTCCCTCGATGCGGCTTCCCACGATCGCGTTCTCCGCGCACGTCGCGCTTCTCGCAGGCATCGGCTCGCTGCTCACGGGCTGCGCGCAGTGGGGCGGCGAGGTGCTGACGGACAACCACGTCGCCTTCAACACCTCGGTGGCCCAGGCGATGGATCGGCAGATGCTGCTGAACATCGTGCGCATGTCGATGGACGAGCCCACGCAGTGGATGACCGTGAGCGCCATCAACGTGAACACCAGCGTCACGGTGGGCCCCTCGGGTCGTGCCTACATTCCGGCGAACGGCATCGTGACCGGCGATGTGGGTGGCGCGGCCGCGTTCTCGTACACCCCCAACATCACCTTCGTGCCGCGTCAGGGCGAGCAGCTTGCACGCGAGTTGATGTCGCCCATTCCGGTGGCCAGCGTGGAGCACATGGTGTCGGCCAGCTGGCCGATCAGCTGGATCTTCTTCCTGACCTTCGAGCGCATCCAGGATGTGAGCTCGTTCGATGTCACGCGCGGCTTCGGCGTGCGGGCCGATGACGAGCGCTTTGGTCGCATGATGCAGCTGCTGGACACGCTGCAGGAGCACCAGTTGGTGTCGCTCAGCCAGGTTCCCTTGCCAGTGACATGGAACAAGAAGCCCATTCCTGAAGCAGACGTGAACCTGGGCCGCGTCATGGACACCAAGAAGGACCGCTCGCTGCTGGCGCCTCGCGACGACGGCGGCTACGACCTGGTGTCCGTGGAGGCCACGCCGGTGCTCACGCTGTATCCAGGTGCGGAGAAGAATCCAGCCGGCCGTGAGCTGATGGAAATGCTGAAGCTCGGCGACAAGCCCGGCAACTTCCCCATGATGGGCCTGGAGTGCCAGGTGATGGACAAGAGCCTGACCGTGCGCACGCGTTCGCTGGCGGCGCTGCTGCGCCTGCTCAGTTTCGGCGTGGACACGCGGCGTGACGCACCGCCGCCGCCGCAGGATGTGGACTGCCCAGGCGAGCTCTGGACACTGATGCGCAAGAACGCGAGCGCCGAAGCGGTGGATCTGTCAACCAACGTGAATGCGGTTTTCCGCGTGCAACGCGGTGACGCGCCACCGCCGGATGCGTCGGTGAGCGTGCCCTACCGCGGCGAATGGTTCTGGCTCGACGCAAAGGACGAGACCGCGCGGCAGGTGTTCGCGCTGGTGCGTGACCTGTTCGACCTGCAGGTGAGCAGCGGCGGTCAGACCCAGCCGGTGCTCACGGTGCCGGTGGGGCGCTGATCATTGGGTGCATGCATTGGGGCCTCGCACATGGCGGGGCTACACTGACGTTCCCATGCGCCCGCTGCACTGCATCTGCATCGCCGTCTTCGCCGCTCTTTTCGGCTGCGCCGGCACCTCGACCACGCCCAGCAGCGAGCCGTCTCGCGTTGCCGTCGACTGGAAGCGCGACGAACGCGGCCTGACCGGCGCCACGCAGCTCACCTTCCCGGATCGCTTCGCGAAGAGCGGCGAGGCGTACTTCGATCCATCGGCCACGCGCATCGTGTTCCAGGCGATCGAGAAGGGGCCCGACGGCCAGCCCGAGAGCCCGCACTACGCCATGTATGTGGCCGACGTGGCGCGCGCCGATGCGGGGGACAGGGGCTTGGACAGGACCTTCGCTCTGGTCAACATCCGTCGCGTCAGCCCTGCGGGCAGCGCCAACACCTGCGGCTGGTTCGATCCGCGCGACCCCAATCAGCTGTACTTCGCCAGCACCGTCACCGCGCCCGCCGATGGCCCAACGCCCGGCTACCAGCGCGATGGCCGCACCTATCGCTGGAGCTTTCCGCCCGAGATGCGCATCGTGAAGGTGGATCTGCGCAAGGCCGACGGCAGCGTTGCCTCGCTGCAGCCCGTGGTGGGTGACGGCAAGGGCTACACCGCAGAGGGCGCCATCGGCAGCGACGGCCGCACGCTGCTGTTCACGCGACTGGTGGATGGCGAGGGCGACCTGTTCGTGATGGACCTGCCCACCGGTCAGGTGACGCAGATCGTGAAGGCCGA
>CAIPQY010000004.1 GCA_903867275.1 uncultured bacterium
CCCACGCCGCGCACGACATCCCAGTACGGCATGGGCGCCTTGCCCTTGGGCACGCTGTTCTCGTAGTCCACCTCCACGTCGCGCGACTCGCCGGGCTTCATGCGACCGGCCAGCACCACGCTCTCTCCGATGAACCAGCCGCGTTTGTCAACGTCGGGGTCGAAGCGCGCGCCGGTGCCCTCATTGCGCACGCGCAGCGGAATCAGCGCGCAGTCCGGTCGATCGGTCTCCACCAGCAGCCACTGGCGGAACTTGCCATCGGGCACCATCGACAGATCCCACTGCACCAGATAGTGCGACCGCGGCGCATCCTTGGCTGGATCGAAGTCGGTGAACACGGGCGGCGCGCCCTCCACGCTCAGGATGCGGAAGGGCTTGCCATCGCTGGAGGTGAAGTCGATGACGCCCTTGCGATTGCCCTTCAGCGCGTTGATGAAGGCCGGCGACGGCTGCACCGGCAGCGTCACCACGCCCTCCATCTTGGCGATCAGCGGCTTCGATCCATCCTTCAGCGTCACGAACACCTTCGCATCCTTGGGACCCGGTGCCTTCGGCGCATCCATGCTCGCCTTCAGTTCCACCGATGCGCCGGGCGCGATCTCCTTGCCCGCCAGATCGGTGAGCGTGGTGCACTTGCAGCTGGGAAACGCCGACACGATGGTGACCGGCTTGCCACTGACATTGCGCAGCGTGAAGGTGCGCATCTGCACCGAACCCGGCGCGATGGCGCCCAGGTCGATGAGCGGCGGATCGATCACCAGCGGCGATTCCGCGGCGGCGGCATTGGGTGCCGGCGGCACGGCGCCCTGCGGCATCGTGGGGGCGATCCAGAGCATCGCGAGCAGCGTGAGCATGGTTGGCATGGTCACAGTCTACGGACCACGCATGCCATCGCGTTCGCGCAAGGCGTGAACTTCAGCCCGCGCCGCGCATGCCCAGGCCGACCTCGATCTGCGTCAGCGCGTCGCCCGCCACGGCCTGCGCGTTCTGCATGCGTTCGGTGGCGGACTCCAGGCGCTGCAGATCGGCATCCGTGATCGCCTCGCTCAGCAACGGCAGCATGCAGGCCGCGTACCCGTCGTCCCGATCGCTGGCGGCCAGCAGGCTGAGGAACCAGGGACGCCCATCCAGTCCCTTCGGATCGATGAACGCCTGCTGGAAGCGCCGCATGCCGCTGCGCACGCGCGTGTCGTTCTGTGGCGTGAGTTCGACCGTTGCATCGAGCGCGCGATCGATGGCTTCGCCGCGCAGCATGATCGACTGGAAGCCGGGCCGCACGCGCTTCAACTGCTCGAGCATGAGCGGATCCTTGGTGCGCTTCTCGAGCGCCTCGAGCTGCTCCATGCCCATTCGCCCAACCCACTGCACGCGCGCCGGCGTGCATGGCGCCTCGGCCGCCAGCGCCGCCAGCGCAAGCGTGGTCTGCGTCACCATGCGCGCGCTCGCGTAGTCGTCACCCACCACCGCGCGATACCAGTTCACCGTGTCGTAGTTGCTGTGGTAACTGGTTCCCGCGGAACCGCCCGCGCCCATGCTGATGCTGGGGATGCCCAAGCGGCACACGAAGCTGATGTGGTCGCTGCCGCCGCCGAGCGATCCGAACAGCGGTCGGCCCTCGGAGAGTCGCTGCATGCGTGCCAACACGGTCTCCGTCGGCTCGCCGGCTGCCGGCACCATCGCCGCGGCGGCGCGCGCAACGGGATCCAGATCGGGCGAGAGCGACATACCTGGATTCGGGCCCATCGCGGCCATGTCCAGATTCACGTACGCCACCGCGCTCGTGCGCATCTCGGCGTCGTGCGCCTCCACCCACTCGGTGCTGCCGATGATGCCGAATTCCTCGGCGCCCCACGCCGCGAACACGATGCTGCGCGCAGGCATGATGCCACGCAGCGCCAGATCGGCCACGCAACGCGCGGTCTCGAGCAGGCACATGGTTCCCGCGCCGGGATCGGCCGAACCATAGCCCCACGCATCGTGATGGCATCCGATCACCACACTCTCATCCGGACGCACCGCACCGGGCAGCGTGGCGATCACGTTGGCCGAGACGCCGATGAAACGCTCCTGCTTCACGGCCAGTCGCACCTTCCATCCCTCGCCGCTCTGCAGGCGATATGGAAGCTGCAGTCCGCCACGCCACGCCTCGGGCACATCGGCGCCCTTGAAGCGCGCCAGGATCTGTCCTGCCGCCGCGTAGCCGATCGGCTGCACCGGAATGGTGGGCAGATCCAGTTTGGCCGGATCATCGCGCACCACGCTGTCCGACGAGAACACGCCAGGCGTTCCGGGATCACCCGGATACGGGAGCGTGTTCAGCGTGCCACGCTGGATGCACAGGTCGTTCGCCCAACCTCCACCGTCGGGCCACACCTTGCCCTTGCTGAATCCCGAGTCACCGGGATCGGTGTAGATGATCAGACCGGCCGCGCCCACCTCCTGCGCGAACCGCGCCTTGTAGCCGCGGAAGCACTTGCCGTACCGCGCGATCACGATCTTGCCCTTCACGTCCACGCCAAGTTCCCGCAGCTTCGCGAAGTCTTCGCGCGTGGCGTAGTTGGCGTACACCACCGGCGCCGTCACGTCGCCGTTGCCGCTGTAGGCGTTCCAGCCATACGACAGGTCCGGGTGCGCCGTGGCAGGATCCTCGAGCAGGTTGCGCTCGTTGATGGGCAGCGAAACCACGCCGCGTCGAGGCGAAGGTGCGGCAGCGGGCGCCGCGGCAGGCTCAGCTCCATCATCCACCATCTCCAGCGACGCGCTGATGGGTCGGCTCAGCAGGCAGCGAAAGCGCTCCACGCGCGTGGCCAGATTCATGGCCTCAAAGGCCTGCTTGATGCGCTCGATCTGGCGCACATCGCCCACGGTGCCCGCCACATGCGGCTCCATGGCGATCAGGTCGTGGTAGCGGCGAAGTTCAGCTGCGCTGGCGAAGTCCACCAGCGCCTTGGCGTACGCGGCGGCAGGCAGCACGCGAACGGGTGGCGTCTGCTGCGCGGCCTGCAGTCCCAGCAGCGCACACAACGACAGCGCACCGATGCCGGCTGCCAGGATTGATCGCACGCGCATCGCTCAGTGCCCCGCCGGCGCTTCAGCAGCCTTGCTCTTCTCGGCGTCGCCGAACACCTGCGGCCACGGGTTGGTGGCGTGGCACGCGCGCCCGGTGCGCTCCACGTAGTCCTGGTGATAGTCCTCGGCGGAGAAGAACTTCCGCGCCGGCTCGATCACGGTCACGATCTTGCGCCCCGCGTACTTCGGCGTGAGCTGCAGCGCCGCCTTGAAGGCCTCGGCTTCGCGCTGCTGCTCGGCATCCACGGTGAACACCGCGCTGCGGTACTGGTCGCCCACATCGGGTCCCTGCCGATCGAGCTGCGTGGGGTCATGCATCAGGAAGAAGCCCTGCAGCAGCTGCGCATAGGTGACCTTGCGCGGGTCGTAGGTCACCTTCACGGCCTCGGCGTGACCCGTGGCGTGGCTGCACACCGCCTCGTAGTCGGGGTTGTCGGTCTTGCCGTTCATGTAGCCGCTCTCGGCGCTCACCACGCCAGGGCACTGCTGATATCGGTGCTCGATGCCCCAGAAGCAGCCGCCCGCGAAGTACGCCGTCTTCAGCGCCAGCGGCTGGCTTTCCGGTGGAAGCGGCTGACCCTTCTCCACGAAGTTCAGCGCCGCCGAGTTGAGGCAGTAGCGCAGGCCCGTGGGCTTGGGACCGTCCTCGAACACGTGGCCAAGGTGCGAGGTGCAGCGCGCGCACTGGATCTCGATGCGCTCCATGCCGTGGCTGCCGTCCTTGATGTACGCGATGTGATCACGATCGAAGGGCTGGAAGAAGCTCGGCCATCCCGTGCCGGAGTTGAACTTGTCCGAACTGCGGAACAGCGGCAGACCGCACACCACGCACGTGTAGGTGCCGTCCTTGTGGTTGTCGATCAGGTTGCCGCAGAACGCGGCCTCGGTGCCCGATTTCTGCGTGACGCGGTACTGCTCCGGCGTGAGCTTCTTGGCAAGAAACTCGATCTGCGCGGGCGTGAGGCGCGCGATGTCGTAGCCGGAACGGGAGACCGTCTTGTTGGTGGGTTGCATGGGGATTTCCTTCGCATCGTCGAGGCCACTGAAGGCCGCCAGCGCGCCAGCACCGGCTGCCACCGCGATCACGGCAAGTGCCAGCATCAGAATCGTTCGCATGAGATCCGTATGGTACGCGTCCATGCATCGGTTCGTCCCGGCTTGGCAACCACCGATAGACTCCCGCGACATGCGACGAAACGGGCCTCGAATCTTGCGCAAGGCGGTTCTCGGATGCGCGTCGCTGCTGCTGATCGCGCTCGCGGCCTGCCGATCTCGACCCGAACCCCAGATTCCGTTCCACGCTGGTGATGCGCGCACCACCAGCACAGGCCGGCCGAATTTCCGGGAGACGCCGCTGCAGCCCTACCGGGCCAATGCGGTCCTGCATTCACCCGAAGGCGGCGGCGATGGCTTCGGCAGCGCCGTCGCGGTTGGTGGACCTGTCCTGGCGGTTGCAGCCCCCTCCGCCGCTGGCGGCGGTGCAGTGTGGGTGTTCGACGCATTCGCGCCGTTGAAGCCGCCCGTGCGTCTGCAGCCGCCTGCCGGCATGGACTGCGCCGGATTCGGCGCGTCGGTCTCGGTGTCCGGCCAGGGCGTGTTCGTTGCGGTGGGTGCGCCACAGGCGAAGATCGAGGATTTCGAGCAGGCAGGCCGCGTGCTGCTGTGGAGGCGCGACGGCGATCAATGGAAGTTCGTGGACGCCCTGAACGAGGAACCTCCAGTGGAGGGCGGCATGCTGGGCACCACGGTTGCCGTGAGCGAAAGTGTGCTGGTTGCCGGCGCGCCCAAGGCCGATCTTGGCAACCGCATCGATGCCGGCGTGGTGGTGGCATGGAAGCGCGAACTCACCGGCACATGGCGCTACGCACAGACCCTGCTGCCCATGAGCCAGAACTCGGGCTCCGTGTTCGGCGAGTCCGTCGCGATATGCGATGACGCCGGTCCACCGCTGGTTCGAGAGGCGGTGATCGGGGCGCACGCGGCGCGCTCGGCCAAGGGCACGGCATCCGGCAACGTCGAGTTGTTCCGCGAAACCATGGGCAGGTGGCGTCCCGCGCCGAACACGCTCTTCGTGGGAAGCAAGTGCGAGCCACTGGACCACTTCGGCGACTCCGTGGCGATTGCACGCGGACTGGTGGCGATCGGTGCGCCAGGCGCCAATGTTCCGATCGCAGCGGATGCGGGCCGCGCGTACGTGTTCCGATGCGACGATGGCAAGAACTGGGCCGAGGACGCGGTGCTGGATCCACCGGCGCCGGAGAGTGGATCCAACTTCGGCAAGCTTGTGGCCATCTGCGCGAACCGCGTGATGGTGGCCGCACCAGACGCACGCACCGCCACGGGTCGAGGTCGCGTGTTCGGTTACCAGCGCGAGAAGATCGGCAACGGCAACGCACTCGTGTGGCGGCCGCTGTTCGAACTCACCTCGTCGAGTCCCGCAAGCGGAGGCGTGTTCGGCATCACGGTCGCCGCCACGGGAGAGTTGGTGGTGGTGGCCGAAACGGCGGGCGACACGGCGCCCTCATCCGTGCACATCTTCCAGCGAACGGACGATGCGCTTGGTGTTCGGCTGGAGACGCCAGCCGACGCTCCTGCGCCCCCGCCTTCGCCCGACGCCCCTGCCGCCCCCTCCCAAACGGTCAATTCGACGGAAAATCCGACACAACCGCCGGCATCGCAAGGTTCGGTATAGTGTGCGGCTCGTCGGACAGGTGTCCGAGCGGTTGAAGGAGCAGCATTGGAAATGCTGTATACGGGTAACCGTATCGCGGGTTCGAATCCCGCCCTGTCCGCTTTTGGCGGCGTTCCGTTCGCCGCCTGAACCGACGAAACGTCGGTGGCATGCAGTCGCCACCGAAGACAACCCGACGGGCTGTAGCGCAGTTTGGTAGCGCGTTTGACTGGGGGTCAAAAGGTCGCAGGTTCAAATCCTGTCAGCCCGACTTGCTCGAGAATGAAGCCCTCTGATGAACGCATCGGAGGGACTGGTGACGGAGTCGCTCGCATCGGATCATCCCGTCCGAGACTCCGTGCAGATCTGATGATCGGTGTCGGGTGATTGGGGCCTTCTCTTGCAGTGGCGCCGCGGCACATGCGTGCGCGGCAGAGTGAAGCGGCGAAACGCTCGCGCCCGACCAAAGGGGTGGATCGATGGGAGCGCCCCGGCCATGCTCGGGGATCAACGCTCTCGACTTGCTGCATGTGGCGCGTGACCTCCGCAGGACCCTGTTGGGCAAGCCATGCGAAAAACACGGAAGGAGTCTTTATGACAGACAGAAAGTGTCTCGTGATCGGCGCCGCGGGTGGCATCGGTCGACAGCTCGTTGAGCTGCTCCATCGCGACGGCTGGTCGCTGGTTCTTGCGGGCCGCACCCCCGATGCGCTCGGCGAGATTGCCGCCACGTGCGGGGCGCAGACGGCGTGCCTGGACGCGCGGGACTTCGATGCGGTCGACGCGGTGTTCCAGGCCCATCCCGGCATCACCGGAGCGGTGAATCTCGCCGGTTCGATCCTGCTCAGGCCCGCGCACCTGACGCCGGCGCAGGACTTCGAGGACACCATCTCCCTCAATCTGCGAACGGCGTTCGCGCTGACTCGAGCGGCGGGCAAGCACATGAAGAGCACGGGCGGAAGTGTGGTCCTGATGTCGTCCTGCGCGGCAGGTGTCGGCCTGCCGAATCATGAAGCCATCGCCGCGGCGAAGGCGGGCGTCGAGGGGCTGGTGCGTGCCGCCGCTGCGACCTATGCGGGGTCTGGCATCCGCTTCAACGCCGTCGCCCCGGGCCTCGTCGCCACGCCGATGGCCAGGCGGATCACCGAGAACGAGGGAGCCCTGAAGGCTTCGGTGGCGATGCACCCGCTGGGGCGCATTGGACAACCGGAGGAAGTTGCCCGCGCGATCACATTCCTGCTGGACGAGACAAGTGCGTGGACGACAGGGCAGGTGCTTGGGGTGGACGGCGGCCTGGCCCGCTTGAAGGGACGGTGAGTCCGTCGGCGCGGGCGAGCATGATCTCCCCATCGACGCCTCGACATCGTTCATGTGGACGAACGGAACCAGACTGTTCACGGCGCTGGTGGCACGCGTGATTGGCGGAAATTGACTGGTCAAGTGTTCACGGCATCGCGGAGCCGGGCGAACGGCATCTGGATGTGGCTTGACCCGCGCAGTCGCCACCGAAGACAACCCGACGGGCTGTAGCGCAGTTTGGTAGCGCGTTTGACTGGGGGTCAAAAGGTCGCAGGTTCA
>CAIPQY010000005.1 GCA_903867275.1 uncultured bacterium
CATCGCCGTGGCTGGCGAGTCGGTGCGTCTGGTGATCGAGCTCACCACCCCCGCCTGCCCCATGAAGGACAAGATCCGCGCCGACGTGGAGGCCGCCGTGCATGCCAAGGCGAAGGCCTGCGGCACCACGCTGGAGATGCTGGAGATCGAGTTCACCGCCGATGTGCGCAAGGCCAACGAGAAGGTGCAGGAGAACGGCAGCCCGCTGCCGCTGGTGAAGCAGGTGATCGCGGTGGGCGCCGGCAAGGGCGGCGTGGGCAAGAGCACCGTGGCCGTGAACCTGGCCGTGGGCCTGGCGCGCTTCGGCGCGAAGGTTGGATTGCTGGACGCCGACATCTACGGTCCGAGTGCTCCGACCATGCTGGGGCTCGACGACGTGGGAACGCGCGCCCGCGGCAACATGCTGCTGCCCTTCGAGGTGCATGGCATCAAGGCCATGACCATCGGCAAGCTGGTGGATCCGGACAAGGCGCTGGTGTGGCGCGGCCCGATGGCGCACGGCGCGTTCAAGCAGCTGGCCACGCAGACCGACTGGGGCGAGCTTGATTACCTCATCATCGACCTTCCGCCGGGCACCGGCGACGTGGCGCTGACCATGAGCCAGCTGCTGCCCGTGACGGGCGCGGTGGTGGTGTGCACGCCGCAGCGCGTGGCGCAGGATGACGCGCGACGCGCAGTGCGCATGTTCCAGAACCTGGGCGTGGAGGTGCTGGGCGTGGTGGAGAACATGAGCTTCTTCGCGGCGCCGGATGGCACCGAGTACGACCTGTTCGGCCGCGGTGGTGCCGAGATCATGGCGCAGACGATGGGCCTGCCCTACCTGGGCAGCCTGCCGATCCACGTGCAGCTGCGCCAGAACGGCGACGAGGGCACGCCGCTGAAGAACTGGGATGTTCCGGCGATGGGCAAGTCGCTCGATGCGCTGTGCCAGCAGGTGGCGTCGCAGATCAGCATTGCCGCGCTCAGCGGCAAGGTGGATCGGCCCACGCTGACGATCAGCTGATCGACTCGATCAGTGCTGCGGCGGCGGCGCCTCGCCCGATGGCGACGGTTCCGGCGTGCCGCCACCATGCGGCATGCGCTTGGCGCCGCCGAACTTGGAGGCGATGCCCAGGATCATCACGAAGAACACCGGCACCACCAGCTGGTCCATGGTGGCGGAGCCGATCATGCCGCCCATCACGGTTGTGCCGATCGACTGACGGCTGTTGGCGCCCGCGCCCACCGCCACCACCAGCGGCGCGATGCCCAGGATGAACGCGATGGCCGTCATCATGATGGGGCGCAGTCGCTGGTGCGACGCGTTCACGGCGGCATCGATGATGCCCTCGCCGCCGTCGTAGCGGACCTTGGCGAATTCCACGATCAGGATGGCGTTCTTCGCGGCCAGGCCCACCAGCATCACCAGGCCGATCTGCGCATACACGTCCAGCGAGCGACCGCGGAAGTGCATGAGCAGCAGCGCGCCCAGCACGGCGAAGGTGACCGCCAGCAGCACGTTCAGCGGCAGGATCCAGCTCTCGTACAGCGCCGCCAGCAGCAGGTACACCGCGATGATGGCCATGGCGAACACGTAGGGCGCATAGGAGCCCGACTCGATCTGCTGATAGGTGGTGCCCGTCCACTCGTAGCTCACGCCATCGGGCAGCACGCGTGCCGCCTCTTCCTCGAGGGCCTTGATGGAGTCGCCCGAGCCGTAGCCCGCGCCGGTGGAGCCGTTGAGCTGGATCGTGTTGTACAGGTTGTAGCGCGTGGCGTTGTCGGTGCCCACCTCGAAGTGGAAGTCGGCGAAGCTGGTGAGCGGCACCATGTCGCCATCCTTGTTGCGCACGTACAGCTTGAACACGTCGCCCACGTTCATGCGGCCGGCCGCGTCGGCCTGCACCATCACGTTGTAGACCTGGTTGAACTCGTTGAAGTTGTTCACGAACGCCTGACCCAGCGTCTGGCCCATGGCGGCGAACACGTCGCCCATGGCCAGGCCGTAGTTCATGGCCTTGGTTCGGTCGATGGCGATTCGCACCATGGGCACCTGCGACTGGAACGGCGTGGTCACGCTGGCCAACTCGGGCCGCTTGGCAAGCGCCTCCATCAGGTCGTTGGCCGCCTCGGCCAGGAAGTTGAACCCCTGCCCGTTCACGTCCTCCAGCTGCAGCTGCCAGCCGGCCACGGTGCCCAGACCCGGAATGGGCGGCGGCGGGAACGGCATCGCCAGGCCTTCCGGCATGGACATCAAGGCGGGCGCCGCGCGCATGATGATCGCGCGCGCATTCTCGGTGAACGGATCGCGCTGGTCCCACGGCTTCAGCACCACGATGATGAAGCCCGCGTTCGTGCTGGTGACGCTGGTGATCAGGTTGTAGCCGTTGATCTCGATCACGTCGACCACGGCCGGGTCCTTGCGCACGATGTCGAGCACCTTCTTGCCCATCGCCTCGGTGCGCGCCAGGCTGCAACCGGCCGGCATCTGCACGGCCACGAAGTAGTAGCCCTGATCCTCGTTGGGAATGAACGCCGTGGGCGTGCGCTCCAGCATGAAGACCACGCCCAGCGCACCCATGACGAAGGTGACGGCGATGATCCACCAGCGGTGGGCCAGCCAGCGCACGAAACCGGAGTACTTGTGCGTGGCCCACTCGAAGCCCTCGTTGAACAGCACGAAGGGCTTGAAGGTGGTCTTGTGCGGCTTGCTCAGGAACACCGCGCACAGCGCCGGCGACAGCGTGAGCGAGTTCACCATGCTCAGCGCGATGCTGAAGGCGATGGTGAGCGCGAACTGGTTGTACAGCTGGCCCGTGATGCCGGGCATCAGCGATGCCGGGATGAACACCGCCAGCAGCACCGAGCTGGTGGCCACGATGGGCCCCGCCACTTCCGCCATGGCGCGCTCGGCCGCCACCAGTCCGTTGGGCGCCCCCAGTTCCAGCTGGCGGTACACGTTCTCCACCACGATGATCGAGTCGTCCACCACCAGGCCGATGGCCAGCACCAGCCCAAGCAGCGTGAGCGTGTTGATGCTGAAGCCCGCCGCCGCCATGATGGCGAAGGTGCCCACGATCGACACCGGAATGGCGATCATGGGAATCAGCGTGGCGCGGCCGCTCTGCAGGAAGATGTAGATGACGGCCAGCACCAGCAGGCCCGCTTCCACAAGCGTCTTGATCAGTTCATCGATCGAGGCGGACACGAACTTGGTGCTGTCGTAGGTGACCTGCCACTTCACGCCGGGAGGCAGCAGCGGCTCCAGACGCCGCATCTGCTCCTGCACGTCCTCGGCCACGCTGTAGGCGTTGGCCGACGGCAACTGGTAGATGCCGACGGTGCCCGTGCTGCCGCCGTTCAGGTTGGAGGTGCTGCTGTACTGGTAGGCACCAAGCTCCACGCGGCCGATGTCCGAGATGCGCACCACCGCGCCATCGGGACCGGTGCGCACGATGATGTCGCTGAAGTCCTTCTCCGACTGCAGGCGTCCCTTGGTGACCAGCGTCAGGTTGAAGCTGGGCGACCCCGCCGTGGGCGCGGCGCCGACGCTGCCGATGGCGGCCTGCTGGTTCTGATCCTTGATGGCGTTCGCCACGTCCACCGGCGAGATGTTCATGGCGGTCAGCCGCTCGGGATCCAGCCACACGCGCATGGAGTACTGCAGCAGACCGAACAGCGTGATGCTGCCCACGCCGTTCACGCGCGACAGCACGGGCTGCACGATGATGTTGGCGTAGTTCGACAGGAAGGTGCTGTCGTAGGCGCCATCCGTGGAGATCAGCGACACCACCAGCGTGAGGTTGGTCGACTGCTTGTTGATGGTCACACCCAGGTCCTGCACCGGCTTTGGCAACTGCGGAATCGCCGACTGCACGCGGTTCAGCACGTCCACCGCGCCGATGTTCAGGTCATAGCCCACCTTGAAGGTGACCGTGATCGTGGAGGCGCCGTTGTTGGTGCTGTTGGAGGACATGTACAGCATGCCCTCCACGCCGTTGATCTGGTTCTCCAGCGGCATGGTCACCGCGCTGGCCACCGTGAGCGCGTCGGCGCCGTTGTAGGTGGCCGCAACCTGCACCGTGGGGGGCACCACGTTGGGGAACTGCGAGATGGGCAGCACCACCATGGCGATCGCGCCCGCGAGCGCCGTGATGATGGCGATCACGCTGGAGAAGATCGGACGATGGATGAAGAAGCGGACCATGGTGGGTGTTGCCGATGCTGGACTAGTTCTTGGGAGCCGCCGCGGGCGCGCTTGCACCGGGTGCCGCAGGAGCCGCGGCTGCCGGCACTTCGATCACCTTGACGCCGACCTTCAGGCGCTGAATGCCATCCACCACGATGCGGTCACCCACCTGCAACCTGCTGGTGTTGAACGCCAACTCTCCACCATCCGACCGCAGCGGCTTGATCGCCACCGACTCCACCGTGTCGTCCGACTTCACGCGCCACACGAAGATGTCCGCCTCGCGGGCGAACGCGGCGCGCTCCGGCACCACCATGGCGTCACCGAAATCACCGAGCACCACGTCCACGTTGGCGTAGATGCCCGGACGGAACACGCCGCCCGGATTCGGGAATTCCGCGCGCAGCATCAGCGTGCTCGTCTTGGTGTTGACCTGGTTGTCCTCGAAGATGATGGTGCCGGTTGCGCGCTGCGGACGGTCGCCGTCCGTCGTCAACGTGACCGTCAGCGGCCCCTTCGCGAGCTGGACCTGATAGTCGGGCCACTCCTTGGAGGAGGGACTGAACTGCACCCACAGGGGGTCGATCTGCACCAGCGTGTTCAGGTTGGCGGTATCGGCGGTGCCCACCACCGCGCCCTCGAAGTACTTGCTTGCGCCGAGCAGACCAGGGAACGGACTGCCGATGGTGCAGTAGGACAGGTTGAGCTTGGCCTGGATCAGGTTGGCCTGCGCCACCTGCACCTCGCCCTCGGCGGACTCGTACTTGGTGACAAGATCGTCGTAGACCTGCTGACTGATGGCGTTCACCTTCACCAGCGGCTCGTTTCGATCGCGCTCGATCTTGGCGTAGTTGCGCTGCGCGGTGGCCTCGGCCAGCTTGCCCTCGGCGGCGAGCACCGACGCCTCGTACTGCCTCGGATCGATGCGATACACCACATCGCCGGGCTTCATCACCGCGCCGTCCGCGATGGCCTGCTTCAGCAGGAAGCCTTCGACGCGCGCCACCAGATCGATGCTGCGCGGACTGGCCACGATGCCGGGATAGCTCTTGCGGTTGGGGATGCTGCGCTTGGTGATCACCGCGGTGGTCACGGGCATGCCATCGGGTCGCGGCGGAGGCGCGGATGGTCCGCCACAGGCGGCCAGCGTTGATGCGAGAACGATCGCGAATGTGATGCGTGCGTGCATGGCGTGTGTCATCCGGTGGGTTGGTTGGCCGCCTGGGGTTGCGGGTTCTCGCTGGGCAGCGGCGGCTGCTTTTTCCACATGTCGGGGCCGTCGCGCTCGAAGGCGTCCTGACCCGCCGCGGGCACCTGCACGCTGTCCCAGCCGCCACCCAGGCTGCGGTACAGCTCGACCAGGTTCTGCGACGACTGACCGCGCGCCTGCGCGTAGCCGTTCTCCGCTTCCAGCACGATCTGCGCCAGTTGCAGCAGCTGCGTGATGCTGATGGTGCCGGCCTTGTAGCGCTCCAGGCCCAGGTCGTACATCGACTTGGTGTCGCCCAGCGTCTCGGTGTAGGCCTTCATCTGCAGTCGCGCGCCGGCCAGATTGTCGAGTGCGGTCTGCACCTGACTGGCGGCTTCCAGCACCGTCTGGCGCCACTGCAGGGCAAAGCCGATGGCGATGGCCTGCTTCATCTGGACCTGGCTGATCACCAGGCCGCCGTTGAAGAAGTTCCAGTTGACCGACGGCCCGATGGCGAAGGTCTGGTTGCCGATGTCGCCCAGTCCAGAGAAGCTGGTGGCGGCGAAACCGTAGTAGCCGTTGAGCGTGACCTGCGGATAGAAGCCGGCCTCCGCGACGCCGATCTCGGCCGTGGCGGCCATGAGCGCGCGCTCTGCCTGCAGCACATCCGCGCGACGGCGCAGCAGGTCGGCCGGAAGACCGATGGCTGTCTCACCCATCACCAGCGGAATGGGCTCGGTCGCTGCCAGTTCGTCCTGCATGGGGCCGGGCACCTCGCCCAGCAGCACGCTGAGGCCGTTGCACTGCGCCTTGATCATGGCTTCGTAGCGGGGAATCGATGCCTTCGACACCGCCAGTCGCGCGGCCGACTCGCTGAGATCGATCTGCGAGACGGTCTGCGCCTTGTACTTGCTCTTCACCGCGTCGTAGGTCTGCTGCAGCAGGTCGGTGGTTCGCACCGCGATGTCGCGCTGCGCCTGCAGCGTGCGCACATTCATGTAGGCGGTGGCCACCTCGGCGCGCAGGCTCACCATGGCCATGCGCCAGCCTTCCACGCTCTCCTGCAGGCGCGCCTGCGCCGCTTCCATGCCACGGCGGATCTTGCCGAACAGATCGATCTCCCAGCTGGCGATCTTCACGCCGTAGCTCCACTGGTTGAACGCCGTCTCGCTGGTGTCGGCGCCGATCTGCGCGAAGTTGTACAGCGTGTAGCTGTAGTTGCCGCCGGCGCTCAGGCTGGGAAACATCTGGCTGTAGCTGACGCCGTAGCCGCTGCGGTACTGGGCGATGCTGGCCGCCGCACGCATCAGCGTGATGTTGCCCCGCTGCGCGCGCACGATCAGGTCATCGAGCTTCGGGTCGTTGAAGCGCTTCCACCACGCCTCCAGTTCCGCCTCGCGAGCGGGCTGCGCCTCGGCGGCCTGCGGCGTGCGGAATCCCTCGGGCAGCAGCGGCTCCGGCCGCGTGTAGTCGGGGCCCACCATGCAACCGGCGGCAAGCATCGCCAAGGCGATTGCCAGCCATCGATCTCGTGCGTACCGAAGCCCATGAAGCATCGGCGGATGTTACAGAAGTCTCGCGCACACGCACACCGATCCGGATCTCCCGCGCACCTCCCCGTCAGTACTGCCCGCGCGAGGCGTTGGCCTGCCAGTCCCGGAACGCCTGCATCGCCTCATCGCGCAGCATCTGCCGCATGGGAATCATTCGCTGCTCGGGGTGCTTGGCAAGTTCCTCGTAGATGAAGTAGTCGTCGAACTGGATCGCGGCGGCATCCACCTTGGTGTTGGCGTAGTGGATGCAGGCAAGGCGCGCCCAGTAGATGGCGGAGAGGCACATGGGGCACGGCTCGCAGCTGCTGAAGATCTCGGCGCCAGAAAGGTCGAAGGTGTTCAGGTGCGCGCAGGCGGCGCGGATGGCCACCACCTCGGCGTGCGCGGTGGGATCGTTGCTGGCGGTGACGCGGTTGAAGCCCTCCCCCACCACGCGACCATCCTTCACGATGACCGCGCCGAAGGGACCGCCGTTGCGCTGCACATTCTCGCGCGACAGCTGAATGGCGCGGCGCATGAAGGCCTGCTGTGCGTCGGTGGTCATGGATGCGTTCCTTGTGCGGGGGTCTGGTGGATTCGTCGCATGAGGCCGCGAGCGAACGCCCTGGCGCGAGATGCGTCGCTGGATCCGCACGACCGGCAACGCGTCGAAGCACCTCACGGCATTCGCGCATGGCTTCATTGACCCCCTCAGGGGCCCGATCTAGCCTGCCTCGGTGAACGCGCCCCCGCAGACAAGCACCACTGATGCCGGCACCACGCAGCAGCGCACGCTGCATGCGGCCATGGGGCAGCGCAGCTGGATCTATCTCGGCGCGCTGGCGCTCGCGTGCGCCCTGCAGGTGCTGGGCCTGTTCCTGCCCTTCATGCGCATCGACGTGTTCATCAAGGGCGGAAAGACCTATTCCCTGCTGCACACGGTGTGGCTGATGTGGACCGAAGGGCTGTGGGCCATCGCGCTGCTGATCGGTGGATTCAGCGTGGTGTTCCCCTTCGTGAAGATGGCGCTGCTGCTGCGCGCATGGCGCGGCATGCCGGCGGGCCCCGGCCGCACCACCCTGCTGCTGTGGATGGGGCGCCTCGGAAAGTGGTCGATGCTGGATCCCTTCACGGTGCTGGTGCTTGTGATGCTGGCGAGCGATCAGTGGGCGGTGAGTGCCACCACCTTCCTGGGCGTGTATGCATTCCTCACCGCCGTGGCGATCACGATGGTGCTGTCGATGGTGGCATCGGTGCTGGATGAGCACACGATTCGCGAACGCGAAGTGGCCCCCCGCCCGCCACGCCGCATGCTGCTGCGTGCGGCGGGATGGCGCGGCGTGATCGCGCTGCTGGCGCTCGCATCCGGCATCGCCTGCTTCGTGGGAACGCTGGCGAATCCGTTCCTGCAGATCAACCAGTTCCTGCTGCACGGCGAGAGCTACGGCATCACCGGCGCGGCCGTGGCCATGGTGCGCGAGCGCAACTGGCCGCTGGCGGCGCTGTCGTGCTTCGGCCTGCTGCTGATGCCTGGCGTGCTGCTGCTGGCCGAGGCGTGGGCCTGGCTCACGCCCGCTCGACCGCTGACGCATCTTCGACGCCGACGCCTGATCGCCTTCGCCGCCGAGTGGAGCATGCTGGACGTGATGGCGCTGGCGCTTGGGCTGTTCCTGCTCGAAGGCCAGCGATTCGTGAAGACCGACATCCAGACCGGCCTGTGGCTGCTGATCGCCACGGCGCTGTGCCTGTGGGTGGTCGGGTGGATCGGGCGGCATGCGGCCGGCGAAGGCGTGCGCAGGATCGACGGAGCCTGAGCCGTGCCCCGCGCCGCGGCACGAGCGATCAGAACTCCTTCTTCAGCGTCTTCAATCCATCCACCAGCGCGCGGATGTGCTTCGCCTCGTGCGCCGCGCTGATCTGCACGCGCAGGCGTGCGTGACCCTCGGGCACCACCGGGTAGCCGAAGCCGATCACGAACACGCCGAGCTCCAGCAGGCGCTTGCTCATGGCGATCGCCTTGGCGGTGTCGTGCACGATGATGGGGCAGATGGCGGTCGGGCTTTGCAGCACCTCGAAGCCCGCCTCGCGGATGCCCGCGCGCGCAGCCGCCACGTTGTCGCGCAGCTTCGCCACGCGCTGCGGCTCCTGCATGAGGATCTCGATCGCCTTCTGCGCGCTGCACGCGATGGTGCAAGGCAGCGCGTTGCTGAACAGCGTGGGTCGGCCGCGCTGCACCAGCAGATCCATGGCCTCACGGCTGCCGGCGATGTAGCCACCCGCCCCGCCACCGAGCGCCTTGCCAAGCGTGCCGGTGAAGTAGTCCACCTTGGTGGCCGCCATGTTCCAGTGCTCGTGCGTGCCGCGGCCGGTGTGGCCCATCACGCCGGTGCCGTGGCTGTCGTCCACCACCAGCAGCGCGCCGAACTTGTCGCACGCCGCGCGGATCTTCGGCAGGTCGGCCAGAGAGCCTTCCATGCTGAACACGCCGTCGGTCACCACCCAGATGGTGCCGGTCACCGCGGGATTCGCGCGCGCCTCGGCCAACTTCGCCTCCAGCGCGGCCACGTCGCCGTTCTTGTACACGCCGCGCAGCAGGCCCTTCTTGATGCTCACCGCCAGACGGATGCCGTCGATGATGCTTGCGTGGTTCAGTTCGTCGCTGATGATGATGTCGCCCGGCTCGCACAGCGTGGGAAAGATCGCCTCGTTGGCGTTCCAGCAGCTGGTGAAGGTGTACGCGGCGTCCACGCCGTAGAACTTCGCGATGGTGGACTCGAGCGTGTGATGGCAGTCGAAGGTGCCGCAGATGAAGCGCACGCTGGCGGTGCCGGCGCCGTACTTCTTCAGGCCGTCGATGCCTGCCTGCACCACCGCGGGATGGTTGGCCAGGCCCAGGTAGTTGTTGCTGCAGAAGCATGCCACCTCGCCGTAGTCCTTCAGCTTCACCGTGGCGTCCATCGGACCCTCGATGGTCTGCAGGTGCTTCAGCTGGCCGCTCTGCTTGAGCGATTCCAGGATGGCGTGCGTGCGGCTCGGGAAGGTCGGGGCGACGGCGGTGGTCATCATGGCGCGAATGTACTCCTGCTAGCACCGCGATGGACGCGCCGAGGCTGGCGGCAACAAGACACCGCCCGCCGGGGTGTCCCGGCGGGCGGCGAGAGAATCGTGGCATCCACTCGTTGGATCACGGACTATGTCGGGGATGGTTCAGGTCACCAGGGACTGCCGGGCTTGTAGCACTTGACATCCTTCGTGACGACCCAGCCCGGAAGCGCACCGCCCGGCACGACACGGGTATCGGCGGGGCTTAGCGCGGGCGGCGTGCAGGTGGCATCGCCATTCGCCCAGCCCCCTGCGTCCGGCGCCGCGGGACAATCG
>CAIPQY010000006.1 GCA_903867275.1 uncultured bacterium
GAGAAGGCCCCGCGTGAGCCCAAGCGCGCAGCGCCGCCCCGTGTGGCATTGCCGGGTGGGGCCAGCCGCCGGCCGCCAGCGAACCCGAACACGATCGATGTTGACCTGAACGAGGTTGTGTCCGGTGTCAGTGAAGAACACGCCGAGGCGCGGCTGCAGCGCATCTGCGATGAGGCACCGAGTCAGGCCTTTGCGGCGCGCGACATTTCGCTGGTGGACATGCGTGGCCAGGTGGTGCATCAGGCAGCATCCCTGGGTGGCGAGGGTGCGGCCGAAGCGCGCGAGAGCGTGCGTCTATTCCGGCTGATCCTGCTGACGGCGCTGCGCACGCGTGCCAGTGACGTGCATGTGGAGTCACGCATGCACAACGCCGCCATACGCCTGCGCGTGGACGGACTGATGGTGCTGGCCGCCGAGTTTCCGCTGGACCTGATGCGGCGATTGCTCGGCATCATCAAGATCCTGTGCCAGATCGACACCACGCAGAAATCGCAGGTGCAGGATGGTCACTTCAGCGTGTTGATCAAGGGGCGGCGCGTGGACTTTCGCGTGAGTCTGACCCCGGCCATGCATGGCCAGAAGCTGGTGCTGCGCGTGCTGGACACCTCGAATGCGCCCACGCGGCTGCACGAACTGGGGGTGTTGCCGTGGATGTACGAGAAGCTGCGCACGGTGGCGGCGAGGGACAGCGGCATGGTGCTTGCATGCGGCCCCACGGGCAGCGGCAAGACCACGACGCTGTACGCGTGTTTGCGACAGATCGACATCAACACGCGCAACGCGATCACCATCGAGGATCCGGTGGAGTACTACCTGGAAGGTTGCACGCAGATCCCGATCGATCACAAGCAGGGCAACACGTTCGCCAACATCCTGCGCAGCGTGCTTCGGCAGGATCCGGACGTGATCTTCGTGGGCGAGATCCGCGACATCGAGACGGCGCAGGTGGCGATGCAGGCCGCCATGACGGGACATCTGGTGTACAGCACGGTGCACAGCAAGGACACGATCGGGGCGATCTTCCGGCTGCTTGACCTGGGTGTGGAGTCGTATCTGGTGGCGAATGCGCTGAACCTGATCGTGGCGCAACGACTGTGCCGCTCGCTGTGCGAACGCTGCCGCCGCGCCACGCGGCCCACCTCGCAGCAGCTGATGCGCATGGGGCGCATGGGCGAGGGCGTGGGCGCCGTGCATGTGCCGGCGGGCTGCCCGGCTTGCCTGGAGACCGGATACTTCGGGCGCCGTGCGCTGCTGGAATTGCTGGAATTCACGGAGCCGCTTCGCGATGTGGTGCTGAAGCGACCGACGATCTCCGAGATTCGCGCGGTGCTGCAGCAGGGGCACTTCATCACGCTGCAGCAGTTCGGCTTCCAGCTGGTCGCCAATGGTTCAACCAGCCTAGACGAGGTTGATCGCGTGGCGGGGGGCGATTGAGTGCGCGAGGCGTTCGAGACCCTTGGGCTGTCCCCTGCATGGAGTTTGCCCGCGCAGAACGTGCGTGACGCGCAGCGTCGCATGGCGGCGCGATGGCACCCGGATCGCTTCGCCGATGCGGCCGAGCGCGACGCGGCGCAGCAGCGCGTGGCGAAGGCGAACGAGGCGGCGGCGAAGCTGGTGGATCCGCTTGCGCGAGGTCAGGCGTTGCTCGAACTGTTCGCGCCCGTGCCGCGTCCGAACGACGCGCGCCCGCAGCCGGCGTTCCTGATGCAGATGATGTCGCTGCGCGAGGCCATCGACGGTGGGGATGTGGGCGTGCAGGATGAACTCGAAGGTTTGCGTGCGCAGGCAGAGGCCGATGCGGAGCGGCTGTTTGACCGACTGGTTGGTGGGGATTCGTCGGCATGGTCCGAGGCAGGTGAGGCGTTGGGCCGCCTTCGCGCCGTTCGGCGTGCGCGGGAGGCATTGCAGCAGTGAGTGTGGCCCTTCTGTGGCTGCTGTGCCTGCTGCTGCTGCCCCTGATCGTGGGTAGCGCGCTGTGCAGTTGCGCCGAGACGACGCTGTTTGGCCTGACGGGATCGGACCGTGAGTGGTTGGCGCGTGAGCGGCCGGTGCTGTCGCGTCGAGTGGAGCGTCTGCTGGCCGAACCTCGAGCCCTGCTGCTCACGGTTCTGCTTGGCAACATGACGGTGAACACGCTCTACTTTGTGGTGTCGAGTGGCATCGCGATGCAACTGGAGCATGGCGTGTGGGCTGAATTGGCGATCGCCGTGGTGACGCTGCTGCTGCTGGTGCTGGTGGGCGAGACCTTGCCGAAACTGGTGGGCAACATCGCCCGTCGCGCGCTGCTGCCGTGGGTGGCGCCGCCGGTGTCGCTGCTTCACAGTGCGACGGCGCCGATCCGTCACGTGCTGGAGGGCCCGGTGCTGGCGCCGCTGGTGCGTCTGGCCGGACCCGCCGCGGCGGGCGAAGTGCAGGCACACGAACTGGCCGAATTGCTTGCGCAGAGCCAGCAGCAGGGGGTTCTGGCGGCCGAGGAAGGCGAAGCCATCCGCCGCGTGACGCGGCTGGGTGCGCGCCGCGTGAAGGAAGTGATGACGCCTCGCGTGTTTCTGGCGTGGATCCGAACCGACGCCACGCGGCGTGAGATTGCCGCCGAAGCGCAGCGCACGCGCCGTCGTCGTCTGGTGGTGGCCGAGCCAGATCTGGATTCGGTTTCGGGATTCCTGGATGTGCGCAGCTACCTGCTGGATGCGCGCGGTGACCGCACGCCGTTGAAGGACCACATCCAGCCTGCCGGCTTCATCCCGGAACTGGCCACCATTGGACAGCTGCTTGGGTGGTTTGAGCGAAGCGGCCAACGCGTGGCGGTGGTGGTGGATGAATTCGGCGGCACGGCCGGCATGGTGACCCTGCGCGACGCGGTGGGTGAGATCGGTGGCCGTGAAGCCGATGCGCCGTCCGAGGCGTGGGTTCGACAGGTTGGGGGCGGATGGACGGCGCCGGGCGACGCGGATCTTGGCGAGGCATTCGAGCGACTCGGTGAGCCGGAACCGGCATCGGGGGCCGACACGGTTGCCGGCGCCATCATGGAGCGCCTGGATCGCGTTGCGCGCGTGGGTGATGAGGTGCAGTGGGGAGGCTGGCGCGTGCGCGTGCTTGCCATGTCGGGCACACGCATCGATCGAGTGCAGTGGACGCCGGCTGGCGAAGGGCGGGGTGGCGCGTGAGCGTGGGCGACGCACTTCCGTACCTGCTGTTGCTGGTCGCGAGCCTGTGCGCTTCGGCCTTTTTCAGTGGCGTGGAGACGGGCGCCTACACGGTGAACCGCCTGCGTCTGGCGATTCGTGCCGAGCGCGGAGAACCGCGCGCGCGGCTGCTGCTGGATGAACTGCGGCATCCGAATCGTTGGCTGGCCACGCTGCTGGTGGGCAACACCGCGGCGGGCTACATCCTGTCATCCGCCATCGCGCACGTGCTGGAAGGGTGGGGGCTTTCCCCGGTGATGGGCATGATCGTGGATGCGATCGTGCTGCTGCCACTGCTCGTGGTGTTCGGCGAAACCCTGCCCAAGGAGGCGTTCCGTGTGCACGCCGACAGTTGGACCGTGGCGGTGGCGCCGGTCGCGCGATTGCTGCGCTGGATGCTGACGGTGTGCGGTGCGGTGCCACTGCTTGTGTGGCTGGGTGACATCGCGGTGCGTCGCTTCCGTCTGGCGCCCTCGGAGGTGGTGGATGCGCGCATGCGCGTGGTGGAGTTGCTGCGTGAGACTCGGGGCGCCGTGGACGAGCGTCAGGTGGCCATGGCGGGTCGTGTGCTGGAACTTTCGCGTCGCGGCGTGGGCGCGCTGATGACACCATGGAAACGCGTGGCCAGCCTGGCCGACGACGCGCTGCCGCAGGTGGTGCGCGAGACCTTGCGCACACGACCCCGCGCGAGTTACCCGGTGATCGACATGGATGGCGCCTGTGTCGGGGTGGTGACATCGATTGATCTGCTCGTGGAGCCCGATGCATCCCCGGCATCGATCGCGCGCAAGCCGGTGCTGGTGCCCGCCGCGCTGCCGGGCCTGCAGGCGTTGCGGCTGATGCGCGAGGCGGGGGTGTCGATCGCCGTGGTGATCGACGGCCGCGCGCCGATCGGCGTGGTGTCGGTGCGGGATGTGCTGGAGCCGGTGCTGGGCCGGTTGCCGGGTTGGTGAGTTTTCTGTCCAGGCGCCTCACGCAGGCCGGTCTCGGCCCGTAGATGGCTCGAAGGAGCAACGCATGAAGCAGGCATGGCAATGGTGCGTGGTGGGGGTTTCGCTCGCGGTGGGTGCGCCAGCCTTGGCAGCAGAGGCCAATCCACGCCGCGCGGCCCTCGAGCGTTCCACCGAACAGCTGGATGCGCTGGTGCAAAAAGCCCATGATGGCCAGCTGTCGCCGGAGCAGTTGCGTGCCCGACGCCGGCGGCTGGAAGCGCGGCTGAACCACGAATTGAGCACGCTGCCCGCGGACATGAAGCCCGGCGACATCCGCGAGGTGACCGTTTCAAAGGCTGAGATGAACCAGGCCGTGATCCAGAGCCAGGAGTTCGAGTTCTTCGGCCCCGAGGACCGCCCGGAGTGGGGGTGGTTTCCGAGCAAGGCGGCCAAGGGCACCGGATCCACGCTGATAGTCGATCCGGACGGCCGAACCCGCTACAGCCCGTCGCGCTGAGGGGCCGGGTTGTCGAAACCGCTGGCGCCAGCAGGGCGGGTGTGGACTTTCGCTATACTGTCGCCCCCTTGCGCGCCAGTAGCTCAGCTGGCTAGAGCACGCCCCTGATAAGGGCGAGGTCGAAGGTTCGAGTCCTTTCTGGCGCACTGGAAGCATGGCCGCCCCTCACAGGGCGGCCGTGTCGCTTTTGGGGGTGCCTGCATCCGCTTGGCGCATGCCGCGAATCGCTATCCTCCTTGCCCTTCGCGGCCGAGCGGGCCGCACGAACACCCCCTTAGGAGCACTGCCATGCGTCGAGCCAAGATCTCCATCATCGGAGCCGGAAACGTTGGAGCCACCTGCGCCCACTGGGCTGCCGCCAAGGAGCTTGGCGACATCGTGCTGCTGGACATTCCCGAGAAGGAAGGCGTTGCCAAGGGCAAGGCGCTGGACCTGATGCAGTGCGGCCCGATCGAGGAGTTCGACAGCCGCGTGACCGGCACCAGCGACTACAAGGACATCGCCGACAGCGACGTGGTGGTGATCACCGCGGGCCTGCCGCGCAAGCCCGGCATGAGCCGCGACGACCTGATCACCACCAACGTGAAGATCGTGCGCGCGGTGAGCGAACAGGTGGCCAAGTTCGCGCCCGGCTCGGTGGTGATCGTGGTGAGCAATCCGCTCGACGCCATGGTGTACACCGCGTGGAAGGTGACCGGCTTCCCCACCAGCCGCATTCTGGGTCAGGCTGGCGCACTCGACGTGGCGCGCTTCCGCACCTTCCTGGCCATGGAACTGGGCTGCAGCATCGAGGACATCCAGTCGCTGCTGCTCGGTGGCCACGGTGACGAC
>CAIPQY010000007.1 GCA_903867275.1 uncultured bacterium
GGGACGGAGGGCGGCGATGCCGGGCGGCACGTCAAAGCCGTCGCGCGTGGTGCAGTAGCTGAAACCGCCCATGCGGCCCGCGGCCTGCAGGCGATCGGCGTGCACCCGATAGCGCTCGTCCATCACGGCTGGATCCACGTGCATCCACACCACTTCGCCGAGCACCACGTTGCCACCACCGGGTTGGCCGGGATTGGTGCGTATCACCTGCAGCGTGCGGCACTCGAATGTGACGGGGCTCTCGGCCACGCGCGGGGCGCGCACCTTGGTGCCCGTGATGGGCGTGAGGCCTGAAAGATCGAATTCGCTGGCGTCAGGCGGCAGATCCTCGGCGCACGCCACCACTTGTCGCAGGATCGACTCGGTCGCCACGCTCACCGTGAACTCGCCGCATCCACCCTCGCTTGCCGGCTTGGCGTGACGCAGCGAATCCTTCTCGCGACCATCGGAATGATTGGCCGGGCAGAACAGCAGGCACATCGGGTTGCTGCCCACGCCTGCGTAGAAGGAGAATGGGGCCAGGTTGGGCTGCGATCCGTCGGGCGCGCAGGTTCCCACCACGGCGATCGGGCGAGGCACGATGCTGCCGATCATCAGCGCGTAGCGGCGATCGGGTGGCAGCAGTGATGGGTCGATGCCGATGTGCATGGCGGCATTGTGCCGTGCGTGGCGGAATCTGCATCGGGTGCGGCTATGCTGCCCCTCCCATGCCTGAATCCCAATTCGACTTCGACCTGCTGGTGATCGGCAGCGGACCCGCAGGGCAGCGCGCCGCACTTCAGTCGGCCAAGCTGGGCAAGCGCGTCTGTGTGGTGGACAAGAGCCGCATCGTGGGCGGGGCGTGCACGGAAACCGGCACCATCCCCAGCAAGACCTTTCGCGAGGCGGTGCGCAGTCTCACGCGGCGAAGCCTGATGCTGAGTCTGTACTCCATCGGTGCGCGCCCCGTGCGGCCCACCATGGGCGCGCTGCTGAGTCGCGTGCACACCGTGGTGGAGCGCGAGAGCCTGGTGGTGCACGACCAGTTCGACCGCAACGAGGTGGAGGTGATGCACGGCACGGCCAGTTTCGTGGGCCCGAACACGGTGGCGGTGGAGAGTCCGGATGGCACTCGCAAGATGACTGCGCAGTACGTCCTGGTGGCCACCGGCAGCCGGGCGATCATGCCGGGTGACACCAAGGCCGACCCTGATTGCGTGTTCACCAGCGACACCATCCTGCAGGCGCCACGCCTGCCGCGCACCCTGCTGGTGATCGGCGCCGGCGTGATCGGCATCGAATATGGCAGCATGTTCGCCAGCGCAGGCGTGCAGGTGACCATCATGGACAAGGTGGAGCGGCCGCTCGGATTCATCGACCACGAGATCGTGGACGAGCTGGTGCACCAGATGCGCAAGGAGCAGGTCACCTTCCGGCTGGGCGAGGAAGTGGCGGGCGCGGCCAAGGAGAACACGGCCGAGGGTCATCCACGCGTGACCGTGACCACCAAGAGCGGCAAGAAGATGACGACGGAGATGGTGCTTGTGAGCGCGGGCCGCACCGGCAACATCGAGTCGTTGAATCTGGGGGCGGTCGGATTGCAGGGCGATGATCGCGGCCGTCTGAAGGTGGACGAGCGATTCCGCACCTCGGTGCCGTGGATCTTCGCCGCGGGCGACGTGATCGGCGCGCCGGGCCTGGCGGCCACCAGCTACGAGCAGGGGCGCATCGCCGCCTGCGAGATGTTCGGCGTGCCGCACCCCGGCATGGCACCGCACTGGCCCTTCGGCATCTATGCGGTGCCCGAACTCAGCAGCGTGGGCCAGACCGAGGAGCAGCTGACCAAGGACTGCGTGCCGTACGAGATCGGCGTGGCGCGATACTCCGAGAGCGCGCGTGGCCAGATCCGCGGTGACGAGGCCGGACTGCTGAAGCTGATCTTCCACCGCGAGACGCGCAAGCTGCTGGGAACGCACTGCATCGGCAGCCAGGCCACCGAA
>CAIPQY010000008.1 GCA_903867275.1 uncultured bacterium
CATGCGCATCTTCAACGCCGACGGCAGCGAGGCCCAGATGTGCGGCAACGGCATCCGTTGCGTGGCGCGCTACGCGGTGGAGCGCGGCCTGAGCGCGGCGAATCCGTTGCAGGTGCAGACGGGGCGAGGCACCCTGTCGATTGCGTGGCGCGGTGGTGCGGCGTTCGAGGCCAGTGTGCAGATGGGTGCGCCGCGATTCGCCTGCGGGGAGGTGCCGGCGCAGGTGCCCGGCGTTTCCGCGTCGGTGGAGGTGCTTGCATGGCGGTTGCCCGAGGCGTTCTGGCAGGGGTGCGAAGGCTCGCGCGAGTGGATGCAGGCGTGCGGGCTTGAAGGCACGCTGTCGCTCGCGAGCATGGGCAATCCGCATGCGGTGCTGTGGTGTCGCGATGTTGCCGCGGTGCCACTCGAGCGCGTGGGGCCGTTCATCGAACGCCACGGGTGGTTTCCAGAGCGCATCAACGCGCACTTCGCTTCGGTTGAATCGCCCGGCACGATCCACATGCGCACCTGGGAGCGTGGCAGCGGCATCACGCTGGCATGCGGCACCGGCGCCAGCGCGGTGGGTGCGGTGGCCCTGCGAGAAGGTCGCGTGCACGGACCGATGCAGGTGCACTTGCCCGGCGGCGCGCTGCGCATCGAGTGGGGTGGCGGTGAAGCGTCGGTGGTGATGACCGGACCGGCCACCTTCGTGGCGGACCTTGAACTTGCCGCGCACCTTGCGGCGGAGGCAGGCTGATGGCGCTTTCAACGATCGAGCGTTCCATGCGCGATGCGCTGCATGCCGCACAGGCCGACATGGTTCGTCGTGTGGAGCAGATGGTGGCCATGCCGACCGGCTTTGGGCACACGGAGGGCCTGGATGCGCTGCGCGAACTGCTGCGTGCGCGGCTGGTGGCATTGGGCGCCTCGATCGAGCTGGTGCCTGCCGACCCGCGCCCCACATGGGTGGATCATGCGCCGGGGCTTGATGCGCGTGCGCCAACGCTGATCGCGCGCCGCACCGATGGCTGCAGTGGCCCGCACCTGCTGCTGTGCGCGCACATCGACACGGTGCACGATCCGCGCGGACCCTTTCAGGCACTGCAGCCACGCGGCGACGGCGCGTTGGTGGGCCCGGGCTGCGTGGACATGAAGGGCGGCGTGGAGGTGATGCTGAGCGCACTGGAGGCGCTTGAGCGCGCCGGCGTGCGCGCCGCCTGGACGGTGCTGCTGGTGAGCGACGAGGAGAGCGGAAGCTTCGGCAGCGCCGCCGCGATCGCGCGCGAGGCGGCGAAGTACCACCGCGCCTTCGTGGTGGAACCCGCCACGCCGAAGGGTGATCTGGTGGTGCAGCGGTCTGGCAGCGGGCAGTTCGTCATCGAGGCCTTTGGGCGCGCCGCGCATGCGGGGCGCGACTTCGCCAGCGGCGTGAGCGCTGTGCAGGCCCTCGCCAAGGCGGTGCTTGCGGCGGGTGCGCTGGCGGATGCCGGCAAGGGCCACATCGTGAACATCGGGCCGCTGCAGGGGGGCGTGGCCACCAACATCGTGCCGGATGCGGCGCGCGCGTGGGGCAACATGCGCTTCCCCGACGAGGCCGCTGGCCGCGCGTTGTGCGAGTCGATCGCTGCGCTGGCAAGCGGAGGCGAGCGTGATGTGCCGCGCGTGCGTGTGCAGCATGTGCTGAACCGCCCGGCCAAGCCCTGCACCGATGCGGTGCGTGCGCTGGGCGAGCGCGCGCAGGCGGTGGCGGCGGATCTTGGCCTGCAGGTGGGGCTTGCCTCCACCGGCGGCGTGAGCGACGCCAACATGATCCAGCACGCGGGGCCGCCCACGCTGGATGGGCTTGGCGTGCGCGGCGGCAACCTGCATCGTGACGACGAATTCATGTGGCCAGACAGCCTGCCCGAACGGGCGTCGCTGCTCGCCATCCTGCTCGCGCGCGAGTCGGCGCTGCCGGCCTGATTCGATTCAGTCGCGCGACACGCCCACGCGACCCATGAGCAGTCGCAGCGAGTCGCACACCTCGTCCAGTTCCGTGTCGGTGATGCGCTCGAAGAATGGCAGCGCCAGCGTGCGATGCGCCAGGCGTTCCGCCACCGGGAAGTCGCCCGGCTGATGACCCAGTGCCTTGCGCACATGGGGCAGCAGCGCCGCACACGGCCACCAGTCGGCCGCACCGATGTCGAGCCGGTGCAGGCCGTCGATGATGAAGTCGCGGTCTTCCTTGGTGAACCGATCGGACAGGCGCACCACGAAACTGCTCCAACTCATGGAGCAGCCTTCGGGAGCGCTTGGAAGGATCAGGTCGGGTTCGGCGGCCAGGCGGCGCACGTAGGCATCGGCCACCTCGGCGCGACGCTCCATGCTGCGGTCGAGACGGTGCAGCTGGCTCACGCCAAGCGCCGCGTTCATCTCGGGCAGACGCGCGTCGTAGCCGTCGTAGGCATGCTGCAGGCGCGTGCCGAGTTCCTGCGGCTGATCCGGGAAGCTGAAGCGATCCACGCGGCCCTGATGGCGCATGGCGCGGCATGCGGCGGCCAGATGATCGTCGTGGGTGACGATCATGCCGCCTTCGCCGGTGGTGATGGGCCGATTGGTGAAGAAGCCGAAGCACGCCAGGCGACCGAAGCGGCCCACGTTGTCGCTGCCGTAGGTGCAGCCCAGGCCCTCGGTGGCGTTCTCCACCATCGGGATCTCCAGACGCGAGCACAGCGCGATGAGCTCGGGCATGCCTGCGGGGCTGCCGAAGGTTTCCGCCACCAGCATGCCGCGCGTGCGGCTGGTGGCGGCCTTCTCGGCCTTGCGCACGTCCATGTTCAGGGTGGCGGGATCGGCGTCCACGAACACCGGTCGCGCGCCCACGTGCAGCACCGCGTTCACGTTGCTGCTGTAGGCGAAGGCGCTCACCAGCACCTCGTCGCCGGTGCCGATGCCGAGCGCCTTCAGTGCGATCTCCATGGCGATCGAGCCGCTGGCCATGCCCACGGCGTGTGGCCGGCGCGTGCGTTCGGCCATGGCGTGTTCGAAGGCGAGCAGGTCGGTGCCCATCGTGAGTCGGCCGGAACGCAGCGAGGCGGTCACGGCATCGAAGTCGGTGGGCTCGAGCGCGGGTTGGTGCAGGGGGATCATGGTTGTCTCAGCGGGGGGTCAGCTTCGGGGTGGCTTGCGCGACTTTGTTGCTCTGCTTCAGGAAGAGCCAGGCGGCCTGCATCTGGATGGGTTCCTCCACGCGTCCGCCACCGCCGCCGATGCGGCCCAACTCCACGAGTTCCGCGGGGCTGAGCGTGGGGGAGGCCTTCGCGATGGTGACCAGCGCCATGCTCTCGCCGCGCTGCGCAAGCTTGCCGCGCACCATGCGCGCGAACTTGGCCGCCTCGGGCGTGCCCAGGTCGCACATGGCCGCCACGATCGATTCCGGAACGAAGGGCTTGCCGGAGAGTCGTGTGACGCGCGGAATCAGATCCTCCGGAGCGAAGCCGATCAGTTGCTGGGCCGCCAGCGCCGACAGGAGGCGATCGGTCATCGATGGCGCATCGATGCTGTCCAGACGGTCGATCGCGCGCAGCAGCATGATGCGTCGCGTCTCGGGCGGAAGCTTGCTGGCCTGTCGCACGGCCCACTCCGCGGCCGCGCGATTGCCCGACTCCATGAGCGCGGTCAGCGCCGGAGCGGCATCGGTGTTCGGTGTGCGAAGCGCCTGCCCGGCATTCGCGATGGCGTCGGGCACACCCTGACCGCCGCGCAGCACGTCGAAGTCGCTTGCCTGCATCGCATCGTCGGCGGCGAGCATGAGCAGGCCTGCCTGCACCAGGTTGGTCACGCCGCGATCGGATTGGGCCATGGCCAGCAGCGCCTCGCGTCCCGCGGCCGGCGACACCTTCAGCGCGGCGGCGATGGCGCCGATGCGATCCGCGCCCTTCGAGTCCTTCGTGAGCGTCAGCAGCGCCTCCGCCGCCTTGGCCAGTTCGTAGTGGCGACTTGCATCGGCGAGGCGTCGCAGCAGATCGGTGCGCTCGGCGGGATCGACCTCGTCGAGACGCTTGGTGAAGGCTTCCCAGCGCGCCTGATCGCCCTTCTCGAGCATCAGCAGGTCGGCGAGGCCGGCGACTTCGGCGGTGTTCGACGCACTGGCATCGCCAAGCATCGCGGCGTCCCATGGCTCATGCAGTCGATGCAGTTCGGCCACCAGCAGTGCGCGGTCGTACGCGGTCAGCTCCTTGTTCGCGAGCAGCGTGCGGATGCCTTCCGGCTTCAGCAGGCCAAGGCCCAGGCATTCGGTGATGGCCACGGTGCGCAGTGGTGCGTCACCCAGCTTCAGCAGCAGCGCGGGATCGGCGCCGCGCTCACCGGCGATCTCGGCAAGGCCCAGGAATCCATCGATGCGCATGGGCGGCTGCGGGGCCTTCAGCAGCGCCTCGAAGATCGGCTTCATGGCCGGATCCTTCAGCGCGCGAAGCGACACCAGCAGCGTGTGCTGCACACCGGAGTCCTGATAGGTGATCGCCTGCCGCAGCGACAGCACGGCGGCATCGGTCGGCTCCACCTTCTGGGCCATCACCGTCTGGCACGGCGCAATCGCGAGTGCGGCCAGCAGCGGAGCGATGCAGAAGCGCTTCATTCCGCGAGTGTAGCGGAGGTCGTTGTGATGGTCGTTCAGCCGCGGCTCGTGCCGCGCAGCGTGTGACGCAGGCGAGCGGTGAGTTCGCGCACGGCCACTTCGCCGGCGGGTCCGGCGTCCACGCGCGCATCGGCGTCGAGCAGGCTCTGCACGCGTGCACAGGCGCCGTGCACCGCCGAGTGCGCCTCGCGGCCCAGGCCACGCGCGATCTCGGGGAAGCTCATCGCGGTCAGGTCGCGCGCCAGCCACGCCACCAGACCTCGGGCCAGCGCGACGCGGCGATGCCGGCCGCCGCCTCGAAGTTGATCAGGCTCCACGCCCAGATGCTGGCACGTGGTCGCGAGAATCTCGGGCAGCCGAACCGGCTGCGTGCCGCGCTGCGCGTCATCCTGCTGGAAGATGGCGCGCACCTCGCCCGCCGACACGGGGCCCGTCACCGAGGTGACGGCGCGCATGGCGTCGACGCGGCTGAGGATGCCCTCGATCTCGCGCGCACCGCCCACGCAGCGCTCGGAGATGACGGTGCTGGCCTCTGGTGCCAGCCGAAGGCCGCGTCGCAGGGACAGTCGTTCCGCCAGCGTGTGCCGCGTGCCGGGATCGGGCGTCTCCACGCGCACCACCATGCCGGCCAGCATGCGGCTGACCAGCGACTGGCCGAACTTGCGGATCAGCCGTGGATGCTCGTCGCTCGCCAGCGCCACCTGTGCGCCCGCAAGATCCAGCGCGTCCAGCGTGTGCAGGAATTCGCTCTGCGTGGCGGCCTTGTCGGCCAGGAAGTGCACATCGTCGATCACCAGCAGATCCACGCGACGCATGCGGCCGCGGAAGCCGTCCACCTGACCCGCGCGCACGGCGTGGATGTACTCGTTGGTGAACTGCTCGGCCGGCACGTAGCGGATGCGTGCCTGCGGTGAATGCTCGCGACGCGCGCGGCACAGGCCCTGCAGCAGGTGCGTCTTGCCCACGCCGCAGCCGCCATGCACCACCAGGAAGCGGAGTTCGTCGTGCGCCTGCGCCATGCGGCGCGTTGCGTCCAGTGCGAGCTGATTCGCGGGGCCTGGCACGAATTCATCGAGACGACGCCACGCGTTGGAGCCATCGCGCCGCAGCGAGGGCCGCACGGTGGCTGTGCCGCGTTCACGAACGGGCTGTGCCGGCACCGCGTCGGTGCGCAGCGTCTCGGTGGGCGTCTGCACACGCCATTGCACCGTGTCGCTTCCCAGCGCCTCGCGTGCAGCCGCCTGCAGTTCGCCACGGAAGTGTCGCTTGATCCAGTCGGCAACGAACTCGCTGCGCGTTTCAACCTGCAGCTGACCCTCGTGCACGTGCAGGCGCGCCTCGCCATCGAACCACATGCTTGCGCGCCGTTCGCCGATCCGACTGCCCAGCATCGCGCGGATGCGGCCAGGCATGTCTTCGGCGAGGGCGTTTGGCACGGCGAGGGGATCTCCGAGGGCTCGAGGCGAATCCCTGCCGCCGCGCGGCAAGGGCACAGCACGGGCGGGCGCGCGTGCGCTCGTCCGGCATCCATCCATCAACTCGAATCCATTCGCAACCCCAGCGACGGCCCGGGTGGGGCGCGTTGCATGCGTGGGTCAGGCGGCGGGGAAGAGAAGGTGCGCCAGATCGGCGACCCTTCCACACGCGATTCGCGTCCTGCGAAGTGGGCGGAAGATAGACCGATTCTTCACAAGAGCAAGTGGCACGCGTGATGAAATTCCTGTCGCGCGCGGGAAGCAGCGCGAAACACGGCACTTCGCGCACGAAGAAAAACTTCTCCACCGTCGCATGATCGTGTTGTCCACATCATGTGGATGACTGCACGCGAATGGCGAAAGCCCTGCGACGAGCGACAGTTCGGAAACCGCAGCGTCGATACAGGCGATGCGCGGGCTGATTGCGGTCATCGACCGCGAGCGCCACCACGCGCTCGGGCACCTGTGCGGCCTTCCACAGCGCTTCCTCCATGAGCAACGAACCCAACCCCTTGCCACGCGCCCACTTCGCAAGTCCGAGGTAGGTGAGCTCGATGGAATCGTTGGCGGGGGAGCGGTTCAGCAGAGCCGCCCCGGCATCGCGACCTTCCACGCGAAGCACGGTCCACAGCGCCGGTTCGTAGTTGCCGCCACGCTGGTGGCCCTCCAGGATGTCCGCATCGCTTCGCAATTCCGCAAGCCCCGGGCAGTCAAGGGTTTCCTCGTAGGTGGCGCGCAGCAGCGCCCGCATCGACGCGTCGTCGCCCGCCTGCACGAACTCGACGCCCGCGCTCGGGGTTGGCCGGGCAGGGTTGCGGCGGTTGTTGCGTTCCATGCACTCCAGCACCGCCAGATCGGCGAAACCAGCCTCCAGAAACGGCGCGCCAGCCGCCGGATCCTCCGCTGCCGTCATGCCTTGCGCCAGCGCCACGGTGCCTCGGCGCCCGAGCTCCGCCACCATGTCCCGCAGCAGTTGCGCGGCATGGCGAACCTGCGCCTGATCGTGACTCGGCCCGATGGTGAGGGTGGCCGTGCGGCCAGGGTGCTCGCTGATCAGCCCGGCGGCCACCAGGGGACCAGTGACGGCCGCGCGGCACCACAGGTCCTGCGGGCGCCAGCCTTCGTCCTGCAGGCGCTTCAGGAACCACGCCGCGTCGCCGTAGCGCCGGCCAAGCAGGCGCTCCGCGGCGGCCATGCGCTGGCTGGGTGCGGCTTCGGCGCTGAGGAAGGGGTCGTGCATTTCGGGCGCCACGCGCACAGGCTAACCCTTCGAGCCGCGACGGGATGGGTACCATTTCGACCCATGATCTTCGCCACACTGCTCGCCTGCCTCCTCGCCCAGTCCGCGCCTGCCGACGCGCCGGCCGCTGCGCCGCAGCCACCCGCTGCCAAGGTGACGCCGCGCGCGAAGGCGGACGAGACCTGGACGCTGGACTATCGCACGGGCCCCATGCGGCTGGTTCGTGATGCGGCGACAGGGCGGGAGTACCTGTACGCCACCTACACCCTCAGCAATCGCACGGGCAAGGATCGCCGCATCGCGCCGCGCTGGGAGTTGCTTGACGAGAGCGGGCATGTGGCGCTGTCGGGCCAGAACGTGCCCAGCAACGTGACGCGTGATCTGCTGAAGACGCTGAATGATCCGCAGATGGTGGAGACTTCGGCCATGCTTGGCGAAATTGCGCAGGGCGAGGAGAACGCCAAGGTCGGCATCGTGGTGTTCGCGATCGAGCCGGATGTGCGCGCGTTCTCCGTGCTGGTGTCGGGCCTTTCGAACGGTCGCGGCACGCTGAAGGACGCCAAGAGCGGCGCCGCCGTGTCCGCTCGCAAGACGCTGCGCATCGATTAC
>CAIPQY010000009.1 GCA_903867275.1 uncultured bacterium
AGCACGATCAGGTCGAACTTGGCGTTGTGCGCCGTCTTGGGAATCGACGCATCCTCGAGCAGCGGCTGCACCAGCGGCTTCACCGCATGCCAGTCGAGATGTCGCTCTGGCTGCGGGCTGCGCAGCGGGATGTAGGCGCCGGCGCGTTCCGCGAAGGCAAGCGAAAGGCCCACCAGCCCCGCCCGCGTCGGCTGCACCGAATCGGTCTCGGTGTCGAAGGCAAGCGTGGCGCCTGCCTTCACCGCCTCGCGCGCCTGCTTCACGAAGCGCTCGATGGCGCTTGCGTCGGACAGCATGGTGTACGTGCCATCGCGCGTCACGCCCTCGGACTGCGGCGGCGTTTCAGCTGCAGTCTCGTCAGGCACATCGAATAGCGATGGTCCATCGTCCTTCTTGCGCGGCTTGGGTGCAGGAGCCTTCGCGGTGGGTTCCGAGGCAACAGGCGCACCGGTTGCCGCAACACCAAGCACCTCGGCGAGATCCGTTCGATGTCGATGGAACCCGAGCTGATGCATCAACTCCAGCACGCCCGCAGCGTCCGCCTTCGACAGGTCCAGCGGACGATCCTCGATGCCCGGCTCCACGTCGCAGTCGCTCTTCAGCGACACCAGTCGCTTGGTCAGCGGAAACTGCCCCTGCACCGCCTCGATGGCCTCGCGCTTCTTCGGCGTGAGCTTGTCGAGATTGGCCAGCAGACCATCCAGCGATCCGTACTGCGTGATCATGGCCGCGGCCGTCTTGGGCCCGATGCCCTTGGCGCCCGGCACGTTGTCCACCGGATCGCCCATCAGCGTGAGCATGTCCACCACCTGATCGGGCCGCACGCCCTTGCTCTCGAACAGCGCCTCGGTGTCGATGAGCTGGCCCGTCTGTCCGTCCACAAGCGCCGTGTGGCTGTCGAGCAGCTGACCCAGATCCTTGTCACGGCTCACGATGCGGATGGCCATGTCCGGATGCGCGGCGCGCGTGCGCAGCACCAGCGTGGCGATGGAATCGTCCGCCTCCACCTCGGGCACGGCCACCACGGGAATGGCCAGCAGCTTGCACAGCTGCACGCAGCGCTGCACCTGCGGCGAGAAATCCTGCGGAGGTGGCTCGCGATGCGCCTTGTATTCGGGATAGATGGCCGAGCGGAAGGTGCCGCGATCCCCCGCCGCGTCGATCACCAGCACCAGACGGTGCGGCCGCTTCTCGCGCAGCAGCTTCAGCAGCACGCCCGTGAACCCGAACACCATGTGCGTGGGCTCGTTGGTGATGGGGCTGGTCATGCCGCCGCGGATGGCGTGGTACGCGCGGAAGAACTGCGCGTGACCGTCGATGATCCACAGCGCGTCGGCGTCGCTCACGAAGCGCTTCCGACGGCGCGCGCGTGCAGCACCTGGATGGCCGCGCGCTCGGCGGGCTGCAGGCTTTCGCCGCGGCGCTTCATCACGATCTCGGCGGTGGACAGGAAGCGGTCGAGGCGATGCACCTTCTGCCCATCGTCGGTCAGCCACGCGAAGCGCGACGTGCACGACGGCGGCGGCACGCTGCAGGCGATCATGGCGCCGGTGCCGATGGTGGTGCCGGTCATGATGCGCGTGCCGATGGCCGTCTTCACATGGTCACCCAGGATGCACCCCATGAACTGGCGACCGGTGCGCTCGAGCGGCGCATCGCCGTCCACGCGCATGCTCACCTCGCCGTAGGTGTTCAGCAGGTTGCTGTTCACGGTGCCCGCACCCAGGTTCACCCAGCGGCCCACCAGCGCGTCCCCCAGGTGGCCGTCATGCGCCTTGTTGGAGTCGCCGTGGAAGATGGTGCCCCCCACCTCGCCCGCCGCACGGCAGCGCTGGCCGAACACGGTGCGTGGCTTCAGCAGCGCGCCGGGCGCCACCACGGTGCCGGGGCCCACGTACACCGGCCCCTGCAGCACGGCATGCGCGCCGATGTGCGCATCACGATCGATCACCACCGGGCCGCCGCGCGAATCCAGCACCACGAAGGCATCCACATGCGCCGAGGCGTGCACCACGATGGCGTCGCCCTCGAAGGCGATGGGGCGCGTGCGCCTGCCCGTCCAACGCATCGACCAGCTCTTGCCCTTCTCGTTGCGCCACGCGGCGATCTGCGAGGGCTTGGCCAGTTCGCCCGCCTTCTTCCAGCGGCGCGCCAGCGTGTCGGCATCGGCTGCAAGGCGGCGCTCGAAGGCCTCGTTGGCGAGCAGATCCCACGGGCGACGCAGCATCACGGCATCGGTGCAGGTTTCGCGCTGCAGCGCGTCGGGCCAGCGAGCGTCGATCACGGCGCGCGCGGCATCGGCACCAAGGCAGGCGGCCACGATGGAACCATCCTCCGCATCGACCAGCGCCTGACCGTCGCGCAACTTCCGCGCCATCGCGGGTTCCTCCAGCAGACGACTGTTCAGCAGCAGGAACGATTCGCCCTTGGGAAGCGTGTTCACCGGTACACCGATGCGAGCCGCGGCGGATTCGGCACGCGTCGCCGACATCAGCACCGACTCGGCCTGCAGGCGCTGCCACGACACGAACGCGCCGTTGCGGATCTCCGCCGCCGTGCGCAGGTCCGTCAGCGGCCCCAGCCGTCCGCCACCATCCTCGAAGACGATTCGCTTCGCTGCCATGGCCGGGCAGGATAGCCCGATCCACGCG
>CAIPQY010000010.1 GCA_903867275.1 uncultured bacterium
GCATGGAGCCCGCCCGAGACCAATCCAGCGCAGTGGTCGCTGATGGGCGGCCTGTCGTGGCAGGGCATCTTGCCCGGTCGTTCGCAGGACACGGCAGGTCTGCTCACCGCGTGGACGCAGTTCAGCAATGAACCATCCATCACCACCTCGGCGGGCGTGGGCGAGTTCATGTTCGAGGCGTTCTACAACGTGCAGGTCACGCCGTGGCTTGGCATCCAGCCCGATGTGCAGTTCGTGAACCAGCCCAGCAGCGTGCCAAGCGCCGGTGTGCCCGATGCGGTGATTCTCACGGTGCGCGTGGCGATCGCGTTCTGAGCGCGCGCGGACTCGGGCATTTCGGGTATCCCTTTCGCCAATGCCGCGCCGCGCGCATCACCCAATCCCGTGGCTGACCCTGCTGCTCGTCACGCTGGCGCGTGCGCAGCAGGATGCCGCGCCTGAACCGCAGGAAGCCGCTTCGGAAACAGGTCGCGATGCGGGGCCGCCGGCCTTCTTCGAGCGTCAGGCCGAGGAGGAGAGCGATCAGGGACCGCAGAGTCCGGGCTTCAATCAGCTCGCGGTGACAGGTGAATGGCCGTGGAAGTCGACGGTTCTCACGGGCGACTGGGGCGGTTTTCGCAACAAGCTGGGCAATGCGGGCATCGTGCTCACCAGCACCTCCACCACCGACCTTGCCACGGTGGTGAGCGGCGGTCAGCGGCAGGGATTCATCATGCCCTACCTGATCGACACCAACCTGTCGATCGACACGCAGAAACTGGGGCTATGGGCGGGTGGGCAGGTGTTCATCGACTTCCAGCAGGCGGGTTCCACGCAGCTTGGCAGCAAGTACCTGCCGGACTTCTGGGGTTGGGACGCGATCTATCCATACACGCAGAATTTCACGGAGCTGGCGCAGTACTGGTATCAGCAGTCCTTCGCCGACGGCGCGCTCAGGCTGAAGTTCGGCAAGATCGACGCCAACACCGACTTCGCCGTGACCTATCCGGGTCTGCAGTTCATCAACTCGGCGGCGTACTTCCCGGGAGGCATGGTGGTCGATCTGCCCACCTACCCGAACCAGGCCGGTGGCGCGGAAATCCTTCTGCAGCCGGTGTCCTGGTTCGGTGGTCGGTTCGGTTTCTTCGATGGCAGCACCAACTACTACGACGCCAGCACCGGAGGCTCTGCCACGCCAACCGGCGGACGCGGTCTGTCCTCATTCCTGTGGGACAACCCGGGCAGCTACTTCCTGATCGGCGAGATGGGTCCGCAGTGGACGCTCGACGACCTTGCCGGCCATGCAAGCGTTGGTTGGTACCAGCAGACCGGGCAGTCGACCGAGCCCAGCGCGTCACTCTCTCCGTCGCCCCCAAGTCAGGCATACGTGGATGGTCCGTGGGGTCTGTACTTGTCCGGTTCGCAACAGCTGTTCCAGACCAAGAGCGAAGCGGGCACGCAGTCGCAGCTGGTGGCGTTCGGACAGTTTGGCTGGTCGCCGCCGGCCCTGAATTCCTGCCAGTGGTCGCTGATGAGCGGTCTGTCGTGGCAAGGACTGCTGCCCGGGCGCCCCAACGACACCTTTGGTTCCATGGTGGCCTACGCGCACCTTGGGGATGAACCCACCATGACCACCTCGCCTGGCGAAGGCGAGTTCATCGTGGAAGGTTTCTACAACTTTCAGATCACGCCGTGGCTTGGTGTGCAGCCTGACGTGCAGTTCATCAACCTGCCCAGCAGCGTGCAGGGGTCTGGCGTGCCCGATGCCGTGGTGCTCACCGTGCGCGTCACGATGAGTTTCTAGCGCTCACTCCACCTTGCCGTACACCAGCAGATCGGCCTCGGCCGGCAGCGTCATCATGCGCGTGGGCTGACCTGGCTTGGGTGGCTCGGGTCGCTGCGTCATGAACGGGCGGCCCTGCGCGTCGATCGCCGTCAGGCGCACCGGCACGATGAACACGCCGCGGACATCCGCATTCGGCTGCAGCTTGATCGTGGCCAGCACGCTCTTGCCGTCGGCCTTCTGGCCAACCAGCGTGGCGGTGAAGCGCGGATCGGCGCAGGTCACGCTGCCGATGCGGTTCTGATCCATCTTCTTCACCTCGATGTCGAACTGCGCGCCGTCGCCCGGTGCGATCACGCCGGCATTCGATCGGAACTCGGCGATGTCGATGCCTGGCGTGATGCGCGCGCACTCGTGGCGCACGCGTGCGTCGATCAGGCGTGCATCGGGGCGATCGGTCTCGATCAGCAGGTACTTGGGAACCTGCTCGCATGGCGCGCCCGGCAGGTCGAAGGCGATCTGGTGCGAAGCCTGCGCCGCATCGCCCGCACCCGCTGCGAACACCGGCGGCTTGCCCTGCACGCTCAGCACGCGAAAGGGCTTGCCATCCACGCTCGACACGGTGGCCACGCCCTTCAGGCGCGTCACATCCTCGGCCGCGTCCACATAGGGCTGCATCTGCCCCTTGGCGTCGGCGATCGTCACGCGCACGGCGTA
>CAIPQY010000011.1 GCA_903867275.1 uncultured bacterium
CCCCTCGGCCGTGGTCACCATCCACATGCGTGATGGTGTGGTGCCGCTGCCGCTGGTGGATGCGACCGGCACGCTGCTGGCCGCCGCGGTGCCTGGTCTGAAGGCGCAGGACGTGACCGTGATCGACGAAGTGACCGGCATTCGCGCGCGCGCGGCTGGTCTGGATGAGCAGCAATCCGCGGAAGGTCGTCAGGCGCTGGTTGCCGCGCAGGCTGCGGCGCCGCGAAGCACGGCAACGGTTGTGCCAGTGGTGCGCGCTGCGCAGCCGGCTCTCGCTGCTTCAACGGAATCCGGCTGGAACACGGCGGTGTGGGTGGGCGGTTTCGCGGCGGCCGTGGCCGTGGCGCTGATGGCCTACCGATGGCGCACCGCGCCAAGCGAACCACACCTGATCCAGCCCGCCTCGAGCGATGACCCGATCACCGGCACGCTGTCCATGGCATTCCATCGAAGCGTTGCCGAACAGAGCGCGTTGATCGCCACGGCGTTGGTGGAACGGCTGGAGCAGCGCGGAACCAGCGCCAATGAAGTGGCGCAGCTGCTGCTGAATCTGGAGCCGTGGGCCGCCGAGCGCCTGCTGAAGGGCATGCCGCCCGAATCATTGGCCAAGGTCGAGGAAGCGCTTCGCGACCCCACCGGCGACGCGCCAACAAGCAGCATCCGTGCACTGGCCGAGGCGGTGCTCAGCGTTCGCGCAGCGGCCTGACGAACATCTCAGTCCCGGTCGCGACGCGGTTCGTGTCCGCGGTGGCGGGGCTGTCGCGTGGCGGCTTCGGCCATGCTCTCGCGCGTGGCCGGTGCCTCGCCCTCGATCTTGGCGAACACCAGTCGGCCCGCCGCGGTCTGCACCACGTTGTTCACGCACACCTGCAGCGTGGCGCCCACGCGCGATTGCGCATCGTCCACCACCACCATGGTGCCGTCCGGCAGATAGCCCACGCCCTGACCCGCGTTCTCGCCGCGCTTCACGATGGCCAGACTGAAGCTGTCGCCTGGGCCCACGCCGGGCTTCATGGTGCTGGCGAGGTCGTTCAGGTTGAGCGCGGTCACGCCCTGGATGCGCGACACCGCCTCCAGATTCGCGTCCAGCGTGAGCAGTCGCATGTTCTCGCTTCGAGCCGCCTCGATCAGCATGCGATCCACGCTCATGCCGCCCACGCGGAAATCCTGCAGGCTCACGTCCGCCTGCGGGTTCTCGCGCAACTTCGCGAGCAGTTCCAGGCCGCGACGGCCGCGCGCGCGCTTGGTGCGGTCGCCGCTGTCGGCCAGCTTCTGCAGTTCATCCACCACGAACTGCGGCACCACCAGCGGCGCGTCGATGAATCCGGTGGCGGCCAGCGGCAGCAGTCGTCCATCGATCAGCACGCTGGTGTCCACCACCCATGGACGCACGCCGCGCCGCGTGCGCGAGAACTCCACGTAGGGAATCACCAGGCGCAGGTCGTCCTTGGTGGTCAGCACCACGCTGATGCTGAGGTAGCAGAACACCAGGCCCACCACGGCCTTCGCCAGCGTGAGATAGATGCCGACCGCCTCCTGCAGTTCCCAGGCCTTGGCCACCGTGTCCAGCAGCGCGCCGAAGGCGACCGCGCCCACCAGTCCAAGGCACACGCCCAGATACACGCCCACCACACCGGCCAGCCGCTTGTTGGGCGTCAGCGCATCGATGGCCACCACCAGCAGGCCCACCGCGGTGGCCGCGATCACCAGTCCCGTGATGGTGCTGAAGCCGAAGTCGGCGGTGGTGCGCGTGCTGCTGACCGTGAGCAGCGTCACGCTGACGAGCAGCACCATGAACAGCGAGCGGATCACCAGCAGCGTCAGGCGTCCGGCGCGCGCGTCGCGACCTTCGGGCAGCACCGGCGCCACCGAGATCGACGGCTCGCGCGCGGCGGGCGAGGCGGCGGGGGTGTTGGCCGCCGCATCCGCGGGGTTCGCATCGGGTTGCGCGGCGGCGTCGTCGACGGGTTCGCTGCTCATGGAAAGCGATTGTACGAGTGCAAGGTTGCCCGCTACGATCCATCGATCGACGATGTCGGAGGACGGTCGGGCCCGTCGGGTGGACGGCTCGTGAACCTGGTCAGAGCTTGACCGCAGCAGCCATAAGCGGCGTCGCCCATGCCGGCGCAAGCCTGGCCGTCCTCCGCATCGTCGAAACCTTCCAAGGAGCTCGTGTGGCGCGCAAGACCAAGGACATCGAAGCGACGGAACCGGCGGGCGATGGCCTGCTGATTCCGGGCGCCATCGAGCCTGCGCCCAAGGGCTACACCGTGCTGGCGCGGCGCTATCGCAGCCGCAGCTTCGACGAATTGATCGGTCAGGAGTCGATCGCCCGCACGCTTCAGAACGCCATCAGCATGGGCCGCACCGCGCACGCCTACCTGTTCTGCGGCACGCGCGGCGTGGGCAAGACCAGCATGGCACGCGTGTTCGCCCGCGCCCTGAACGCCAGCAGCGATCTGCAGCAGGCCGAGGCGGTGGGTGCCAGCATCCTGCGCGGCGAGGATCTGGACGTGATCGAGATCGACGGCGCCAGCAACCGCGGCGTGGACGATGCGCGCGACCTCATCAGCAAGGCGGGCATCGCGCCGGCGCGCAGCCCGTACCGCATCTACATCATCGACGAGGTGCACATGCTCACCACCCCGGCCTTCAACGCGCTGTTGAAGACCATGGAGGAGCCGCCCTCGCACGTGAAGTTCATTCTGTGCACCACCGAGCCGCACAAGGTGCCCGCCACCATCCAGAGCCGCTGCCAGCGCTTCGACTTCAAGCCCATCGCCACGGGCCGCATCGTGGAGCACCTGAAGAACGTGCTGGCGCAGGAAGGCCTGCAGGCGGACGACGCCGCGGTGCATCTTGTGGCACGCCTGGGCAACGGCAGCATGCGCGATGCGCTCAGTCTGCTCGACCGACTCATCGCCGCGGCCAGTGGCACGCTGACCGCGCGACTGGCCGAAGAAACGCTTGGCCTGCCGGATGCCGCGCTGATCGCGGCTGTGACGGCGGCCGCGGTTGCGGGTGATGCGAAGGCTGGCTTGCAGGCCGGTGCGCGACTGCTCGAGAGTGGTTGCCCGGTGGAGCAGTCGCTGGAACTGCTGGCCGCACGCCTGCGCGACCTGCTGGTGTTGCGTGCCTGCGGCGCCGACACCGACCTGGTTGAACTGGCACCCGAGGCGAAGGCGCAGGCCGCCGCCGAGTCGGAGCACTTCGACAGCGAGGAACTGGTGCATCTGGTGGCGGTGTGCGAGGCGGCGCTTCGGGCGGCGCGCAGCACCAGTTCGCCGCGCACCGTGTTCGACGCCACGCTGGCGCGTCTGTGTCTGCACCGCGGCTTCGAGCCGATCGATGGTTCGAGCGGGTCGGCGGACGAAAAAAAAAAGGTAAGTGAGGCATCGGCTGCGATGCGGCCTGTCAGGGCGGAGACGCCCGCGGCGGTCGCGCGTCCGGTGCCTTCCGCGCCAGAACCCGCGCGCGTCGCTCCGGTACAGGTCCGTGCTGTCCCGGCGCCCGTCGCCGCGCCTGCGCCGACTGCGCGACCGGCTTCCACGCAAAGCCCGGCCACCCAAACCTCCGCCACGCAACCTGCAGACGTTGCCGAGGCCTGGTCCCGCATCACCGCGATCGCGGTCGTGGCGCGCGACGCCGCCATGGTGGAGGCGCTCGAACCCGTCGCCATCAGCGGCCAGACGCTGCGCCTTCGCGTGGCCAGC
>CAIPQY010000012.1 GCA_903867275.1 uncultured bacterium
CGTGGACGGCATGGATTGCGCGGGTTGTGCGGTGGCGGTGCGGAGTGCATTGGAGCGCGTGCAGGGCGTGCAAAGCGCCGAAGTCGACTTCGCCGCGGGTCTTGCGAGCGTGCGGGGTGATGCGCCCGTGGAGGCTTTGGCGAAGGCCGTGGAGCAGGCTGGTTACCGGGCCGAGGCGATCGAATCCTTCGAGGATCCACGCCTGCTTCGAGCCGAGGTCGAGAAGCGCCAGCAGCTGCAGTGGAAGTCCTGGCGATGGCGCGCGCTGGTGGGCATCGGCATCTGGGTGCCGCTCGAAGCATTCCACTGGATCGCCAAGGGCGCGCACCTGCACGGTGTGGGTGTGGACTCGATCATGCTTGCAGGCAGTTGTCTCAGCATGCTGCTGGTCGGCACCGGTTTCTGGCGCAGCGCCTGGGCGGTGCTTCGGCATGGTCGCACCAACATGGATGTGCTGATCGCGCTCGGCGCCAGCACCGCGCTGGTGGCGAGCGTGGTCACCTTCATCGCGCAGCGCTTCGGTTCACTGATGGACCAGCCCACATGGTTCAGCGAGTCCGCCGCGTTGCTCGCCATCATCTCCATCGGTCACTGGATGGAGTCGGGCACGTCGGCGCGCGCGGGCGCGGCCGTGCGCGAACTGCTCGAGCTGCAGCCCGAGCAGGTGGAGCGCATCGCGGCCGATGGTTCGGTGGCCAGCATCTCGACCGCCGAGGTGCGCCCGGGCGACAGCGTGCGCGTGCGCCCGGGCGGCCGCATTCCGGTCGATGGAACGCTGGTTTCGGGCACCGGAGATCTGGATGAAAGCGTGATCACGGGCGAATCGCTGCCGGTGGCGCGCAAGGCTGGCGATGCGGTGTCGGCAGGCACGCTGAACCTGACCGGTGATCTGGTGGTTCGAAGCGCCGTCGATGGTCGCGGCACCTCGCTCACGCGCATCGCGTTGCAGGTGCAGCGCGCGCAATCGAGCCGCGCGCCCATTCAGGCGATGGCCGATCGCGTTGCCGGCGTGTTCGTGCCCGTGGTGCTGCTGATCGCGCTTGCCACCGTGATCGGTTGGGGTGTGGCGGGCCAGTGGTCCACCGGCGTGCTCGCCGCCACCACGGTGCTCATCATCAGCTGTCCGTGCGCGCTTGGACTCGCCACGCCCATGGCGATCATGGCCGGCGCAGGTGAAGCAAGTCTTCGCGGCATTCTGGTGAAGGACGCCGGTGCGCTCGAGCGCGCGGGGCGCATCCGCCACGTGTGGTTCGACAAGACGGGCACGCTCACCCTTGGGCAGCCGCGCGTGGAGCGCGTGGAGTCGCTGCAGCAGGGCATGGAGCAGGAAGCGCTGGCGCTTGCGGCCGCCGCGGAGCAGGGCAGCGAGCATCCGATCGCGCGCGCCATCCTGGCGCATGCGGCCGCACAGGGCATCTCGCTTGCCGAGAGCGCCACCTTCGAGGCGATGCCCGGCGTGGGCGTGCGTGCCACCGTGCAGGGCAAGGTGGTGGAAGTGGTGCGCGACGCGCAGGCGAGTTGCGTGGTGCGCATCGATGGCACGGATCGGCTGCGGCTGCACGTCACCGACACCGTGCGGGCCGAGGCGGCCGAAGTCGTCTCCGCGCTGCGTGCCGAAGGCATGACCGTGGGCATGTTGACCGGCGACCGCGCGGCCGAGGCGGCGCGCATCGCGTCAACGGTCGGCATCGATTCCGCGCAGGTGCATGCCGACCTGAAGCCCGTCGACAAGGCGAACAAGCTGCGGCAGTCGGGCTCCACCGCAGCGATGGTGGGTGACGGCGTGAACGATGCGGCGGCGCTCGCCGAAAGCGGCCTGGGCATCGCCGTTGGTGGAGGCGTGCAGGTGGCAGGCGAAAGCGCCGCCGTGGTGCTGGTTGGCGGTCGGCTCGCGCCGCTTCCGGAACTTGTGCGCGTGGGTCGCCGCACGCTGGCATGCATTCGGCAGAACCTGTTTCTCGCCTTCTTCTACAACGCCATCGCGATTCCGGCGGCGTCCTTCGCGCTGCTCGGCGCGCACGGGCCTGCGCTGGCCGCGGCCGCGATGGCGCTGAGTGATCTCAGCGTGATTGGGAACGCGGCGCGGTTGAAGTGGGTCTTGGCGCGGGCGAGGCGGCGGGCGGCGCGTTGAGCGGCGCTGGCGCGGCCGGCGCGTTCTGCTGCGCACGCTGGTAGATCGCCGTGGCCTGCGGCATGAGCTTCTGCAGTCGCTCGATGCGCGTGCCCTCCGAGGGGTGCGTGCTCAGCCATTCCGGCGGGCCGCCGCCGTTGGCCTGCATGCGCTTCCACAGATCGATGGACGTGCGCGGGTCGTAGCCGGCCTGTGCTGCGATCAGCAGGCCCATCTCGTCGGCCTCGATCTCCTGATCGCGGCTGTGCGGCAGGTTCAGACCCACCTCGACGATCGC
>CAIPQY010000013.1 GCA_903867275.1 uncultured bacterium
GGCGAGGATCCGGCCACGGCGGCCGCGCTGCAGCCTGGCAGCATGACCGTGTCCTTCCGCAGCGGTCTGTACGACAACGGTCGTCAGAAGGCGGTGAAGAAGGTGGCCGACGGCAGCCTGGTGAATCTGTACTTCAGCAGCGGCTACGCCTCGTCGACCAGCCCCAGCTACGTGATGGCACAGCCCTTCACGCTGGCGCTTGGCGGCAGCGTGGATGGTTTCGAGTTCGTGGGAACCAGCACGGTGCCCACGGGCGCGGTGGTGGCTGACCAGCTGCACTGGGCCGTGTACAGCCGCGGTTCGACCTGGCTGAGCAGCTTCGGTGCAGCGTCGGGCGAGAACCTGGTCGCCGAAGGCACCACCTCGTTCAACCCGGCCTCGTACAGCAACATCAACTCGGACTACGGCCGCCGCTACTTCATCGATCTGGCGACCCCGGTCAACCTGTTCGCGGGCGACTACTACTTCACCATCAAGCCCGAGAAGTCGGGTGCCACCAACGGCGCGTTCGGCATCTTCTACTACGCCGCCAACGGCATTCCGCAGCAGAGTCCGACCAGCTTCCGTCCGGCCTACTGGGCCTGCGTGAACTGGCCTACGGCCACCTTCGGTCGCTATGCCGCCACGGCAACCCCGACCTACGTGGTGCAGACCGGCGACAACGTGGACAAGTTCTACAAGCCCGCCCTGCGCCTGAAGGGCGTGGTCAGCGCGTGCTTCGGCGACATCGACGGCAGCGGCGTGGTTGACAACGGCGACATCGCGTTCGCCCTGCTCGACTTCGGTGCCTGCCCGGGCTGCCCGTCCGATCTGGACGGCAGCAACGAGACCGACTTCGGCGACGTTGCGCTGATCCTGCTCAGCACTGGCCCGTGCTGATTCGCGGCCTGCGCCCCGCGCAGAACGCCTCAGCCTGATCCTGACTCTTCGCCCCTGGGCCCCGAAAGGGACCCGGGGGCTTTTGTTTGCATTGGCGAAGACCGGCGGTGGCGTGCAACCAAGACGAGGTTGGGGCGAAACAAGTAACCTCAACCACCGCGGCCCTTCAAAAAGTTCTCGGACGCAAACAGACCCATGCGAAAGTACCTCATCATCGGCATCGTGCTCTGCGTCGTGGTGGTCTCAGCGGCCTTCATGATGCGTTCCGGCGGCGACGCCGTGACAGAGGTTCGCATCTCCGAGGTGAAGCAGGGCGTGCTGGTGGAGAGCGTGAGCGCACCTGGCGTGGTGGAGCCCAAGCGCAAGGTGGATGTGAGCGCGGAGGTGAGCGCGCGCATTCTGGAACTGCCGTACCGCGAAGGTGCGCGCGTGAAGAAGGGTGATGTGCTGGTGAAGCTGGACGGCCGCGATCTGCAGGCCGCGCTGGCCAGCGCCGAGGCGCGTCGCGATGGCGAGCGTTTCCGACTGGAGGCCGAGCGCAGCCGCATTCAGGGCGCGAAGCAGACGCTCGAGAACTCCAAGGCGCAACTGGCGCGACAGAAGGCGCTGTACGACACGGGCGACGTGAGTCGGCAGCAGCTCGACGATGCCGTGACCAGGATGCGCGACATGGAGAGCCAGGAACTGGCCGCCGAGAAGACCATCTCGCAGCTTGAGAAGTCGCTGGCGGCCAGCGAGTCGACCATCGAGCAGGCGCGCGAAGCCGTTCGTCGAACCACGATCATGAGCCCGATCGATGGCCTGATCACCTATCTGGCCGCCGAGGTGGGCGAGCTGGTGGTGGTGGGCA
>CAIPQY010000014.1 GCA_903867275.1 uncultured bacterium
GGGCCCGTTGCAAATGTTGGAGGATTGCACGGTCCCGGGGTCGCGATCGGTGGCTGAACCTGTGCGATCACGTCGCCTTCCATTCCAGTGACCACAACGACGGAGAGCCCCGTACCTCCAGAAGCCGCGAGCGTCGCAACAGCGCCGCCATGCTCGTCGTACTCCTCGACCTGCAGCATGCCGAGCTCGATGAGCGCGTCAGCCACCTGCCACGTCACGACGATCGGAGCATTGTCCTCCGATGGCGTCGCAGCCACCCTGTCACGCTCGGGGGATGAGGCAATCGCCATCCAACCACAGGTCAGGCTGAGCAGTCCAGCCAAGACCACAGCCGCGCGCCCGAACGGGCGCTTCGAATCCATCAGTTGCATGTTCAAATCTCCTAAAAGGGAATCTGTGAGGATCCGGAACGCCACAGCACATGGACGGCCCGGCACTTCAGGATGAACAAAGGCCGCGCACGACGGCCACGAATACCTGTATCACCGGCGAGACACGAAGCAAGCCGATTCCGGAAATTTGCGTCCGTTGACCAAAGATTCCGCTCGGCCAGTGCTCAGACACCGCGGATCAATGAAGGACACGCTCGCCGCGCACCAACTCCAAGCGCTCGCGCAAACCGCTCGAGCGCACGATCGGCCGCCCGATCGCCGCGCGGATCGCCGCCTCGCTGCCAACCACGGTGACCGCACCCTTGGTGCGGGTGATGCCGGTGTACAGCAGCTCGCGCGTGAGCACGGGCGAGGGGCGCGCCGGCAGCGCCACCACCACCGCGTCGTACTCCGATCCCTGCGTCTTGTGGATGGTGAGCGCGAAGGCGGTCTCGTGGGCGGGCAGACGCGATACCTCCACTGGTGACGCCATGCCATCGATGCAGGCCATCCATGCGTCGCCTTGCTTGGTGAGGTGGCCCGTGTCGCCGTTGCGCAGGCCGGTCAGATCGTCGTTCACGGTGACCAGGATGGGGCGATCCTGATAGAGGCCGCGCTGACTGGCCACCCCACGACGCTGCTCGATGGCCGCATTGATGCGGATGGCGCCGTCGGGTCCATGGCGATGGCCGCACAGAATGCGCGGCGGCGCCTTGGCGCCATCACCAAGCGCTGCCATGGTTGCGCGCACCACCTCGCCAGGCGTGCCCGCCGGCTTCCACTCAAGATTGTCGAGTTTGGCAAGCAGGATCTCGATCACTTCATCGGGTCGACCACCATTCACCGCGGCGGACAGCCGCGCGACGGCGCCATCATCCGGGAAGCGGTGACTCTTCACCAGCCGCGCCACGCACGCCGAAAGCGGATGGCTTGCATGATCGGTGCCGTGCACGATGTCCGCGAGCACGCTGCCCGCCTCCACGCTGGCCAGCTGGTGCGGATCGCCCAGCATCAGGATGGTCGCATCCTCGTGGGCCAGCCGCAGCAGCGCATGCATGCGCTCGAGGTCGATCATGCTGGTCTCGTCCACCACGATCAGCCGCGCGCGCCGAAGCGCCTCGCCGCTCCGCCGCATGGTGGCCGCATGCACGGTCTGCGCCTGCAGACCCTCGATGCACGCCACGGCGCGCGGCGTGAGCTTGTCGCGCACCGCCGACTCGCGCACCGAATGCTGCAATCGCGCCGCCGCCTTGCCTGTGGGTGCAAGCAGCAGCACAGGCTGCGGACCCGTTTCAAGCACCGCCTCGATGATGCGCGCCGCCACGAAGGTTTTGCCCGTGCCTGGCCCGCCCGTGATCACCGCGAGTCGCCTCGTGGCGCCCACGCGAACCGCGTGCAGCTGCGCCTCGTGCAACCCCTGCGCGCGCGTGGTCACGAAGGCCTCGATCCGCGACTCGGCCTCCGGCGTTTGGCACCAGCTTGCCCGCTTGTCTGCACGCGCACGCAGCGCCATGGACACCTCGATCTCCTGCTGACGCCAGCGGTTCAGGAACAGCTTGCTGCCCTCCAGCACCAGCGGCGCAGCGATGGAATCCATCGAGCCAACGGCCGCGGAAGCCACCGCCGGATGCGCACGCAGATCCGCAAGCCACTGCTGCGGCAACCCTGCTTCCAGCATGTCGAAGGAACCCTTCTCCGCGGATCGCGCCGTCACGGTTCCCGACAGATTGAGGCACGTGTGTCCCTGCATCCACTGGTGCAAACTCCACGCCACCGGCGCCTGCAGCTGCGGCGCCTGCGGTTCAAGCACGCTGCACAGACGCTGACTGAACCACGCGGCGGCAGGCTCCAGTTGCAGTTGATCAATTGTGCAGGGCGATTGCGTCATGCGCGCACCCCCGATTTGACTGGCGGCAGGATCGCGTCGAACGCCTGCAGCAACTTGCGCGAAGGCTGCCACGTCCACGTGCCCTGCGAACCGCAGTCCGGGCTCATGCCTCGCAGGAACAGGTACGCCACGCCACCGATGGTGGGCTTGCTGCCCGACTTCCAACCGCGCGACGCGAGCCACCGCGTGAGCATGACCGAGTACAGCGCCGCCTGGAGCGGATACAGCTCGTCCGCCATCGCGTGATGCAGGGCATCGGGCGCATAGGCAGCGGCCTGATCGCCCACGAAGTTGGTCTTGTAGTCGTAGATGAACCACTGGCCCCCGCTCTCCACGGCAAGATCGATGCTGCCCACCAGCGATCCCAGACGCTCCTTCACATCTCCACGCGTCAAGGCTGCCGCCACACGATCACTCCACGGCGCATCCTCGGCACGCATGATCTCGGCGAGCTTGGCCGCCACACCGTGCCACGGCAGCGCCACATTCAGTTCGCGCAGGCATTGATGCGGCCGCTGCGCGACCTCGGCCACCGAGGGAATGTCGGCATGACCCGTCGGTGCCGCGAGCGCGCACCGCAGAGCCGCGGCCACACTGCCCAGCGCCGCATCCGACTTCACCGGCAGGCCCACCGCGTTCTGCCGCAACGCTTCATGCAATGGCGCGACATCGGCCAGCGGTGCAAGCGATGCGAAGGCTGCGGCATCGGCCAGCGCATCGTGCACCAGCGTGCCCAGCGCCGCACCCCCCGGGCCGACATCGCGAAGCGCGGCGTCCATGGCGGTCACGGGCTCGCGCGGGCCCTCTTGTGAAGGCGTTGCACCGGCATCCACGTCGCGCTCCTCGCGATCGCCGTCCGCGCGATGCTTCACGCTTGAAAGCGACGTGAAACTCAGCGTGACGGAGCGGTCCGCGATGGTGGGCATGGGCCTCGGCGGCTCAAGTTCAACGAGATTCGCCGCACCGGCCGCTGGCACCGAACCAGGATCAAGCGGCAGCACGACCACGCTGCCACCGCTGGTGGACGCCAGGGCATGCAGATCGCTCACCGCGTGCGGTGTCTCCAGCCGCGCCTCGGTGGTGGCGACCGCTTCCTCCAGCGTTTCATCCGCGCGGGCATGCAGCAGCTGCGCCAGCGGCGACGCCGCGGCTTTGGCGTTCGGCATCCACGTCGCCCGCGTCACGAAGCGCGCGCGGGTGAGGCCCACATACAGCAGTCGACGCGCCTCGGCCGCATCGCCATCCTCCTTGGGTGGCAGCATGAATGTGGGCAGCCACACCACGCCGAAGGTGAGGCCCTTGCTGCCGTGCAGCGTCATCACCTGCACCGCGTCCATGCCGCCAATCGAACGACAGAGCGACTCCTCGCCACTGGCGGAGTCATGCACGCGTTGTGCCAGCCAGTTGGCCAGCGCGTGCACCGTGCCCACGCCCCCGCACTGCGCGCGTTCCAGTTCTTCCACCACATGGTCGAAGTCGGTGGCCAGGCGCTCGCCATCGGAGCACGCCAGCATGTCGGCGCGACCGTGCGCGGGCACGCCGCGCGTCACCAGCGTGCGGAGCGCGGCACCGATGCCCTGCGTGCCCAC
>CAIPQY010000015.1 GCA_903867275.1 uncultured bacterium
GGCTGTCTCGATCACCGCCTCCAGTTCGCCGGCGATGGCCTGCGTGTCGGCGAGTGCCTGTGCCTCGGCGGCGATGGCCAGATCGCGCTGCTGTGCCGCATCGGCGGCCTGGCGAGCCAGTTCCTCGCTGCGTGCGGCGCGTCGATCGTGATCGGTGTTCAGCTCGTTGTGCTGACGATCGATCGCTTCCAGCGCGGTCTCGATCAGGCGTCGCTCGCGACGGCGTCCGTCCAGCGTGGCGGTGGCCTCGCTGGCACGTGTGCGTGCGGCGGCGAGCTGTTCGGTGGCCTGCTGCAACTTGGCCTTGGCGGCATCGATCACCGTCTGCGCCGTCTCCATCGAGCGACGCTCTTCCTTCAGCAGTCCGTCGAGCGAGTGCACCTTGGTCTCGCACGCTTCGCGCTCTGTGTGCAGTTCGAGCAGGCGTCGCTCGGATTCCGTGCGCTCGGCGGCGCAGGCATCCAGGTCGTGGCGCACGCGAGCAGCCAGCTGCTCCTGACGCTCGATCTGGTACTGGCTCTCCAGACGCTGGCGCATCGAGACCTGCATCTGGCCGTCGAGTTCCTGCTGCGAACGCGAGGCTGATGCGGCGGCCTCGTTCAGGCCACTCAGTTCGCCTTCGGCCATGGAAATCTCGACGCTCAGCGCGCTCACGGCGGCTTCCAGTTCGCCGCGCTCCACGCGGCGCGTCAGCACGCCCGCGCGTGCAGTGCGCGCGCCGGTCACGCGCACGCGGCCCGGGCCATCGATCACCGCACCGCAGGCGCTCACCAGGGTGCAGCCGCGGTACGCATCAGCCTGCGCCAGGCGGAGGCCCGTGGCCAGATCCGCAACGCGGTAGCAGCGGGCAAGCAGCGCCGTGGCAACCGGCAGGATGTCGGCGGGGCACTTCACCGCGTGCAGCAGACAGGTTGCCTCGTCGGTGTCCGCAAGCGGGGCTGTGGAAACGTCCGAAGGTGCAGCCAGACGCACGCGACCCTCGAGGGCGCGAACCGCGTCGGTTGCCGACGCCAGATCTTCCGTTCGTCGCACCACCAGCGTCTGCAGTTCCTCGCCAAGCGCCGCCTCGATCGCCGCAGCGTTGGCCGCGTCGGTCTCCAGCATGTCGCCGAGCATGCCCACCAGCCAATGGTGGCGCTCGCGATCGGCCAGCACGCGCTTCACGGCCTCGTCCAGACCTTCGCCAAGCTGCGCCATCTCGTCCAGCAGGCGCAGGCGGCTGTCGAGACTGCTGCGATCTTCGCGCAGCGTGGCCAGGCGCTTCAGGGCTTCGGACTGCTGGTCGCCAAGCGACGCCACCTGCTCGCTGTGCGCGGCGATGTCGCGGTGGATGCGCTCCAGCGCGTCCTCGGCAACCAGTCGCTGCGTCTGCGCGGTCAGGCGCGCGCTCAGGATCTGGTCAAGCTCCAGACGCAGGCGCTCGCGGCGAACATCGGCACGACCCAGTTCCGCCTCCAGCGACGGCCCGCGCTCCTGCACCGCGGTCAGGCGACCGAGTGCGCGTGCGCGCTCACGCTCGACGCCGGCCACGGCTTCCGTGCGGCGTCGCATGGCGTGCTCGGCGGCTTCCATCTGCTCGGAGAAGTCGTTGCGTTCGCGCGTGAAGGCGGTCACCTCGCGGTCCACGCCCGCCATCGCCTCCTCGGCCTGCGTCGCCTCGTTCACCGCATCCTCGAGACGCGATGCATGCTCCTGACGCTGCACGCGCAGGGCATCCAGACGCGCGGCCTCGCTCTCCACCGCGGCGCGGTTCTCGGCGCGGGCGCGCTCCACGAATTCAAGGCGCTGCTCGGCCTGGCGCTGCACGCCGGCGGCCTCCAATCGTGCCTGCTCCAGCTGATGGCGACGATCCAGCGTGGCGGCGCGCTTGGCATCCGCCTCGTGGCGCGCGGCTTCGGCTGCCTCGAGCGCCGCAGCCACTTCGCGACGACGATCTTCAAGCGCCGTCACCTGGCTGGTGAGGCCATCCAGACGCTCGCGCAACTCGTGATACTGCTCGAAGGCCAGCGCGGTGCGCAGCGTGCGTCGCTGCGCCTCCAGTGCCTGGAACTTGCGCGCCTTCTCCGCCTGTCCGCGCACGATGCGGAGTCGGCGCTCCACGCCGCTCAGCTGTTCGCGCACCGCCACCAGGTGGCGCTCGGCGTGATCCAGCTTGCGCGCGGCCTCGTGCTTGCGAGCGCGGAAACGGGCCACGCCGGCAGCTTCCTCGATGATCGATCGGCGCTCGATGGGCTGTGCACGCAGCATCGCATCCACCTTGCCCTGTTCGATGATGCAGTAGGCATCGTTGCCGATGCCCGTGTCCAGGAACAGCTCGCGCACGTCGCGCAGGCGCACCTTGCGGTTGTTCACCAGGTACTCGCTGCGACCATCGGCCCACAGGCGGCGCTCCACCTGCACTTCATCGGCGTCCACCGGCAGCAGACGATCCTGCACCAGGTGACGACGCACCGGACCGTCGCCGGCGGGTTCCTCGCCATCCAGACCTTCAAGCGCCTCGGGTGGTTCGATCTCCGCCGAGATCTCGGGCACGTCGCGATCGATCGTGGCGGCAAGCCGCGGATTGTCGAATTTCAGGATCACGCTGGCGTGTCCGCCTGGCTTGCGCGAGGCGCTGCCGGCGAAGATGACATCCAGCATGGCGCCGCCGCGAAGGCTCTTCGCGCTGCGCTCGCCGAGCACCCACTTGATGGCGTCCACCACGTTGCTCTTGCCGCAGCCGTTGGGGCCAACGATGCCGGTGATGGGGGCGTCAAAACGGAACTCCGTCGGATCGGCGAAGCTCTTGAAACCGGCAAGCACCAGACTGCTGAGTCGCATCGGACCTCCTGTCGCTCGAGTGCCCGTCCCTCCTGGACGGGTTCAGGCCGGAACGGCCTTCACATTCAGCGAGGGACAGTATCCGCGGCCTTCGGCTTTCCTTCAAGACCTGCGCCGCCGGCATCATCCGAATTTTCGCGGCCGGGCGACAGACTCTTCGGTGACGCGGCAGCCTTGGTGTCGGGCGGGAACTCCGGCCGCTCCTCGACCTTCTCTTCCTTCTCCTTGCGAAGAATCTCCGCAAGGATGCGATCCTGTTCCGCGCGGAAGTCGGCGTTCAGATCACCGGTGCGGGAGAGCTCGTGCAGCACGCTCAGGGTTTCGCCGTAACGCAGGTCCAGTCCGCTCGTAAGTCCTGTGGGGTCGGGCTTTCGGGCGAGATAGGCGATGAATTCCGCCACCGATGGATTCACCTGTTCCACCTTCGCGCGGGTGGCATTGGGGGCTCGGTAGAACACCAGCGCCTTCGCGTCCTCGGGTTCCCATTTCACGATCAGGCGACCGTTCCAGATGGACGCCGCCATCGGACTCTTCAGGTTCAGTTCCTCGCCGAACACCGCCAGGCGAGGCGCGCCCGTCTGTGACGCGTACACCAGCGGCTTGTCCGAGGGCACCAGGTCCAGATCGAACTTGCCGTTCACGCGCAACTTCCGGATCAGCGGGTCGTTGCGACGACGCAGCGCCTCATAGGTGGTCAGGCGAATGTCGAGGTCGCCATCGTCGAGCAGGGGACGAAGACCGATGTCGATGGCGGGGTTCGGTCCCATCTTGCCCATCAGGCGAATGGCCGCCAGACGGATCGACGTCTCGCCGTTCTTGGCCATCTCCAGCATGGGGTTCACGCACAGCGGATCATCCAGACGCGAGCCGGCCTCAATCGCCGCCATGCGTGGCTGGTCTTCGGGATAGGTGTACAGGTCCTGCAGCATCGGCAGGCTCTTCTTGCCGATCGCCTGCCACCGCCAACTTGCCGCCGAGGCGGCGCCGGGCATGGCCAGCAGGCTGCGCCGAACGGCGGACGCGGTCGCCTCGGAGTTCTGCACGTCCAGCGTGGTGTGGCGCACCAGCTGCGCGAATTCCGAGGTGCGCTCCTGATAGGTGGGCGGCACGGTGATGTCGATCGAGTCCCCGTTCTTTCCATGCGCGGTGTCGTAGCGCTGACCGATCTCGCGCGGGAACCTGGAATTGATCGCGTTCGCCAGCGTTGCCGCGCGCGTGTGGCTGGGCGTGGCAAGGCGCAGCTTCAAAGGCATGTCCTTCGCCACGCGTCCGCCGTTCAGGATGCGGCCACTCAAGCGGTCGATGTTGTCGCGCTTCACGTTGCCGGGCGTCACGAAGGGATTGATCACGATCGGTCCGCGAGCATCGGCGAGCGCCGAAGACTGCTTGCTGCCGGCAACCAGCGGGCCGGGTCGCAGATCCGCCGTCCACAACCGACCGCCTTCCAGGCTGGTGGTGCCCGAGCCCGGCACCGCGTACACGCGCACGTCGAACTTCGAGTTGCCGGTGGCGCCGGCGGGGATCACGCCCTCGATCACCACGGCGGCGATGTCGTCGCTGTCCAGCAGTCGCTCGGGGGAGATGCCCATGCCGGTGGTGGTGTCCGCAACATCGCGGCGCGCGATCTCCTGCAGCAGCAGGGCGCGCACTTCGGCAGGCATCGCTCGGCTTCCCGTGCCGCTCAGGCCAACCACCAGGCCGTATCCGCGCACGATCACGTCCTCGAATCCGATCAGCACCGCTTCACTCGCCACGGTGCCGCGCATGATGGGGTCCACGTCGTTCGGGTTCGACACCACCGTCGAGTTCGCGGTGGTTGGGCGCGGCGTGGCCTTCTCGATGTTGGAGCACGAGGCAAGCAGCAGACAGGCGGCAACGAACGCGCGGCGCATGGAGCGGAAAGGGTATCGCGGCACGCGAGTTCGATTCATGCCATTCCCGGGCAAGCCGCCGCCATCGCCGGCGGCAGCGGGCAGGTGACCCAGGTGAGCGCATCCGAGCCGATCGAGGGAAACCCGAGCTTCCATGCATGCAGAAGCATGGGCTCCGGCGTCCGGCCAGGCGGCAGGCGCGATGTGTTGGGCGGTGCGTCGGCGCGGTACATGCGATCGCCCACGATCGGACAGCCGAGGGTGGCGAGGTGCACGCGGATCTGGTGCAGTCGACCCGTCACCGGCTCCACCTCAAGCACCGTCTGCTTGCCCACGCGCGCCAGCGTGCGCCATCGCGTCTCGGCCGTTTCGCCGCCGCGCATCTGGCACAGCGCCACCTTCATGTCGCCGCGGATGGCTTCGGTGATCGGCCGCGTGCACACGCCGGTTGGCGCGGGCGGCGCACCCTGCACCACGGCGAGGTATCGCTTCTGGATCTCGCGTCGTTCGAAGGCGGTGCGAAGTCGCGCATAGCTCGCCTGCGTCTTGGCGAGCAGCACCACGCCTGCCACATCACGGTCAAGGCGGTGCAGCAGCCCCCAGTCGCAATCAGGCCCGAGTGTTCCAAGCACATCGCCGCGCAGCGCGAACGCGCCGTTCAGCAGCGTGTCACGAAGATGGCCCTTGCCGGGTTGGGTGGACACACCCGCAGGCTTGGCGACGCACAGCGCCTCGTCGCTCTCGAACAGCACGGTTGGCGCAAGCTCTGCATTCGCCACCGGGCGCTGACGCTGCGCTGCATCCTTGCCGTGCTGGGGTGGGCGTGGTGGCACGGGGGCAGTATCGCCGCAGTCGGCTGCGCGTGCAGGGGTAGCATTCCGGTCATGCCCATCACGACGCACGGAACGGCCGCACGTCTCGCCCGCTTTGGCGAAAGCGTGTTCACGCGCATCAGCCGTCTGGCCACCGAGCATCAGGCGGTGAACCTTGGTCAGGGCTTTCCAAACTTCGACGGCCCGGCCTTCGTGAAGGACGCTGGCAAGGCCGCGATCGACGCGGGATTTGGCCAGTACGCACGCATGTACGGCATGCCGGACGTGAACGCCGCCATCGCCCGCCGCGTGAAGCTGGATCAGTCGATCGACGTCGATCCCGAGCGCGAGATCACCATCACCAGCGGATGCACCGAGGCGATCGCCGCCACCATGCTGGGGCTCGTCGAGCCCGGCGACGAGGTGGTGCTCATCGAGCCGTTCTACGACTCCTATCCGGCCACCGTGGCGATGGCCGGCGGTGTGCTGAAGACCGTGCGCCTGCAGGCCCCGGACTTCCGGCTTCCGGTGGAAGCGCTGCGCGCTGCGGTGAACGATCGCACGCGTCTCATCCTGCTCAACACGCCGCACAATCCCACCGGCCGCGTGTTCGATGCACAGGAACTGCAGGCGGTGGCCGACATCGCCACACGCGCGGGATGTCTGGTCGTCAGCGATGAGGTGTATGAACATCTCTGGTACGGCCAGCCACATCGCTCGATCGCCACGCTGCCCGGCATGCGCGAGCGCACCATCGTGCTGTCGAGCCTGGGCAAGAGCTTCTCGCTCACGGGCTGGAAGATCGGCTGGGCCATCGCGCCACCGCACCTCACGGCGGGCATCCGCGCGGCGCATCAGTTTCTCACCTTCTGCAGCGCCACGCCTCTGCAGCATGCCACCATCGCCGCACTGCAGGCTCCGCCGTCCTACTTCGACACGCTGCGAGCCGAGTACGCAGAGCGCCGCACGGCCATGGTCGAGGTGCTGCGGCAGGCGGGTTTCGATCCCATGGTGCCGGAGGGCTCGTACTTCGTGCTGGCCGACCACACCCGGTTCGGCCACGGGAGCGACGAAGCCTTCTGTGAGCACCTGATCCGGCAGGTTGGGGTGGCCGCCATCCCGTGCAGCCCGTTCTATGCCGATCCGGCGGGGGGGCGGGCCCTGGTCCGCTTCGCCTTCTGCAAGACCCTGGAGACGATCGCCGAGGCAGGCAGCCGGATGAAGGCCCGTTTGCACCCCCTCGCGGGCAGCCGAGGTTCTTGCTAGACTCCGCGACTCGCCCGATTTCAGGAGAACCACTCGTGTACGCGATTTTCGAAGACAGCGGAACCCAGATCCTCGTCCGCAAGGATGACGAGATCCAGATCGACCTTCGTCCTCTCACCGAGGGCCAGAAGACCATCACCTTCGAGAAGGTGCTGGCCATCGGCGCCGGTGATGGACAGCCCGCCAAGATCGGTCTGCCGTACTTGGCAGGCGCCACCGTGACCGCCGAGATCGTCGGCGAAGACAGTGGCCCCAAGCTGCGCATCGGCAAGTATTCGCGCCGCAAGGGCTACCGCCGCACGCTGGGCCATCGTCAGGATCACATCCTGGTGAAGGTCACCGGCATCAAGGCCTGAGCCTCGCAAACTGCAGGAATTCCCACGACCCCGCTCCCAACGAGCGGGGTCGTGTCGTACAGTGCGCGTGTGGATAGGTGACCGCCCTCCGGTGCAAGCCGGAGTGAGGAAAGTCCGGACACGACAGGACAACGGTGATGGCGAACGGCCACCGGCCAAGCTGAAGGCCAGGGACAGTGCCACAGAGAACGAACCGCCGAACGGCCCGCAAGGGTGCGTGGCAAGGGTGAAAAGGTGCGGTAAGAGCGCACCGCTCCAGCGGCGACGCTGGGGGCACGGAAAACCCCACCGCGTGCAAGCGCAAGCAGCCCCAGCCGGGCAACCGGCTCCCGTGGTCCACGGGCGTGGGCGGGTCGCGTGCTTCGAGGCCGTCGGCAACGGCGGTCCAGAGAGAAATGGTCACCACCGGCTTCGGCCGGCACAAAATCCGGCTTATTTCCACACTGAGCGGCGGCGGGTCTTCGGGCCCGCCGCGTCATTTTTCAGGCTCGTCCGCGGTCTCTTCGTTCAAAATCCCGGGTTTCCTCTTGAACTCGAAGCGGTCCTCGCGACAATCGGGGACTACACCCGCCGCGGGGTGCCATCGACTGCCGGAGGTTCCGGCAGGGGTGGGCCCGGCAGGATGCCATCGCGACGGCTTTCACAGGAGACGCGCATTATGTCCGCTTCAAAGACTTCCAGCCTGCAGGCCTACACGCTGCTGCTGTACCGCAAGGCCATCCATCCCGAGTTCTTCCAGATCCAGGCGCGCAAGCGCATCGAGCATCCGCAGTACGAGTTCGAGGGCTGGGTCTTCAAGGGCGGTCATGCCGGTCGCTTCCAGTTCGGTGAAACCTGCCTGTGCGAAGTGGTGCTTGAAGGCGGACAGAACCTGCCCGACAAGGGCCTGGTCACCACCATGCCCTGCGCGGGCGAGCGCGAGTTCGACGAGAAGTTCGGCGACAACCTGAAGTACGTCACCACGCTGCAGACCGAGACGCTGAGCGAGCACCTGTACACCGGCACCTATCGCGAGATGCTGGCCCACGGCCGCGATCGCAACTGCATCATGTTCAACTGGAACGACGAGCAGGGACGCCCCAACCTGTCGCTGCTCGACATCCAGCGATATCTCAACGCGGTGCACGTGCAGGGCTACCACCTGCGCAGCGACTGCGGCATGGTGCTGCGCACGCAGACCATGTTCGAGATGATCGACACCAAGAAGTCGAAGAACGCCAAGGCCTGATCGCGCGTGACGGACGCGCGCATCGGCGAGCTGGCCGGCCTGGCCACCGCAGCGCTGTGGGTCGTTTCCAGCCTGTCCTTCACCGCAGCCGGCAGGCGGCTGGGTGCCACACGCGTGAACCTGCTTCGCACGCTGGGTGCGGCCGTGGTGCTGGCGTTCGTGCAGTGGATGTGGTTTGGCCAATGGATTCCGCGCACGGAAGTGGCCGCCATGCTGTGGCTGGCATGCAGTGGCCTGCTTGGGCTGACCATCGGCGACCAGTTCCTGTTCACGGGCTACGTCATGCTCGGGCCACGCACGGTGTCGCTGCTCATGACGCTGTCGCCAAGCCTCGCGGCCACGATCGCGTGGGTATGTTTCGGCGAGGGCATGACGGGCATCAGCGTGCTTGGCATGCTCATCACCACCGGCGGCGTGGCGTGGGTCACGCTGGGTCGTCAGGAGGTGGTGGCCGACCGTGATGCGCGCACCGTTCGCAAGGGACTGCTGTTCGGCCTGGCTGCCGCGGTGTGTCAGGCGCTGGGCATGGTGATGGCTCGGCGTGGACTGGTGAGCGGCGTGGACGCGTTCGACGCGCAGACCATCCGCATGTACGCCGGTGCCATCAGCGTGATCCCCGTCGCGTTGTTTGCGCATCGATCGGGCCGGCTGGCCCCAGCCCAGGCGTCGTCGCGCGCGCTTGGCGTTCTCGCGATCGGAACCGTCTCAGGCCCGTTGCTTGGCGTGTACTGCAGCATGGTCGCTGTGAAGATGGTCGGCGTTGGGGTGGCCAGCACGCTCATCGGCCTCGTGCCGGTGCTCATCCTGCCGGCAAGCTGGATCATCGATCGTCAGCGCATCTCGACGCGGGCATGGATCGGTGCCATCATCGCGGTCGCCGGCATCGCGATGCTCGCGATGGGTTCCGGTTCCGAAGGAAGGTGATGCATGGACCGATCGAACGCGCTTCGCATGGCAGACCGGGCAATGGGACTTTCGCGCATGCCTCGACGCGGTCGAAGCCAGGTCGCGCCATCGGCTGAGGTGGCGCCCACGAGCGCCGCACATTCGGCCCGCGAGCCTGTCGAAGCGCACCCTACGACGCCAATCGCCGTCCCGCGTGAACGCGCGCCCGCACCGCCCGCAGCCGCAGCGACCGCGCTTCGCGTGGTGCTGTCCAATCATGCCGAAGCAGCCACGGTGCAGGATCCGGCCGCACGCGCGCAGGCGCTGCAAGCCCTCCGCGAGCTTCACGATCGAACCTGTCCGCACTGCACCACCGCCACCGTGCATACGCACACCGTGTTCGGTGAAGGCAACGCGATGGCGCGCATCATGTTCATCGGCGAAGCGCCGGGCGAGACCGAGGACCAGACCGGCCGACCCTTCGTGGGTCCGGCCGGAGACAAGCTGAACGGCATGATCACGGCCATGGGGCTGCGCCGCGAGGATGTCTACATCGCCAATGTGCTGAAGAGCCGACCGCCCGACAATCGAACGCCGCTGCAGCATGAGGTGGACGCGTGCGGCCCGTTCCTGATCGAGCAGATCCTGCTCATCCGTCCCGAGGTGCTGATCACCCTGGGCGGACCTGCCACGAAGCTGATCCTGGGCACGGAGGCAGGCATCTCGCGGGTGCGCGGCATCTGGGCGGAGTGGGCGCCTCCCGCTGGCCATGGCGCGCCGATTCCCGTGATGCCCACGTACCACCCGGCGTACCTGCTTCGCAACTACACCGCCAAGACCCGCGGCGAGGTGTGGAGCGACCTGCAGGCCGTCATGGCCCGCCTGAATCTGCCCGCCCGGGGGTGAAATTCGAGGAAAAGCGAGGTCTTTGGAATCCCCGTGGTTCCGGTCCGCGTAGGTGATGTCACGGCGAAGTGCGTCGCCTTCAGACAAACCCCCACGAGGAGCCTGTCGCGGGTCAACTGCGGCAGGCTCTTTCTCTTTGCCGCCCGCGCCTCAGCGCACCAGTGCCAACGCCGCGCTGGACACCAGCAAGCCGCCGTTCGGTTCGCGCCACTGCTGGTAGTCGATCATCTCCACCGCAGCGGGCGACACGATGCGCAGCAGCGAACCCATGTTGCCGATGCTGCACCAGCGACTCACGTTGCGCTGCTGGATGAACGGGGACTCGAAGTTCGACGCATCGCCCGCACAGAACAGGCGCAGCCTCTCGCGATCCAGTTGATCCACCTGCGCGCTCACCTGATCGTTCACGGGGCCCGGATCACCGAACTGCGGCCCCACATGACTCAGATCGCTGCTCGACACGAAGAGGGTGCGACCACCCAGTTCATCAAGCGCCGTGCGCAAGGCAGCCACGAACTCCGTCACCGTGGCGCGCTCGCCGTCGGCGGCCTCCGGACGCAGCGGGTCGGGCACCAGCGCCGCCACCACGGGCACGTTTCCGTACAGGTGCTGGATCCACGGCAACTGCAGCTGGATGGAATGCTCGCCCAGATGATCCATCTGATCGGCGAAGATCCGCTTGTTTCCAAGTTGCTTCTCCAGGAATGCCAGCGTGGCCTTGTCGGTGGGCATCTGTCCCAACGGGGTGGTGAATCCGAATTCACTCATCACCACGCCATCACCAATGCCGAAGTGGTTCGTGCCCAGCACCACCACGCGGTCCGGCTTGCGATCAGGATGCAGCGCGCGATAGGCGGCGGCGTAGTTGTGCCAGCCTCGCTCGTAGTCCAGATGCGGCGCCACCACGCCCACCACGTCGCCGTCGATCTCTGGATCTTCCGCCTGCGCCATCCAGCCAGCGATCTTGGCCGCAGCCGTCTCCGCATCGGCGCCAAGGGGCAGGGTGCAGGAAGCCGGGAAATGGCCTGCCTCGGCGACCTTCGCCTTCGCCAGTCGCTCCAGCTCCTCGAAGCGCGGGCCCCACAGCAGGCCCAGTTCATCCATGCGGGTCACCACCTCGCGCAGGAGCGCCATCGGTGCCTTGGTCCTGGTCTCGATCTCGGCCAGCGTTTCACGGCCCTGAAACTGCAGGATGAGCGGAAGCGCCTGCGCCTGAATGCCCATGGTCTGCGGCGAAAGCATGGAGGGATCGCGCAGCAGCACGATGGGGGGCTTGCCCTCTTCCTGCGGCATGGCCAGCGGCTGGAAATTTCGGATGTGCGGGCGGTCCAGGTGCTCGGGAAGCGGGGCGGTCTGCTCGTCCATCGCGGCAGTGTAGTGGGCCGGCGAGCGAGCGATCGCCATCCAATCAGCCCATGGTCCGAAAGTCCGTGAACTTGTTGCAACTTCGACCGTCTGCCTGCCGATTGATCAACAGCAGGGGTACCGCCCGGTACACTTGCCCAATCGTCTCGCGCACCGCTTCAGGACCCATCCGATGAACCGATTCCTCGCCACGATCTGCCTGCCCGCCCTCCTTTCCGCCAGTGCACTGGCCATGCAGGCACCGCCTGCCGCGCCGCCGGCCACTGACGCGCCGGTGGTCAGTCCCAAGAAGAAGGCACCGGACGCGCGCGGACCCGAGGAAGTCGGCGCCCGCGGCATGGATCGCCAGGAGCGGATCAAGGCGCAGGTTTCCGAAACCTCGGCACCCATCGCGAGTGGCGGCAACGACGGCGTTGGCACCCCAACCGGCGGCGGCGTGCAGGCTCCGGTCGACACCACGCCTGTGGTCAAGCTTGACCCCGAAGTGCTCGACCTTGGCGAGATGGTGGTGGACACCGCCAAGAGCGGCAAGGTGAAGATCACGAACATCAGCGACAAGCCGATCACCGTTTCAAAGGCCATCACCAGCTGCGGCTGCACCACCGCCGGCGTGCCCAAGGAGCCCATCGCTCCCGGCGCCACCGCCGAGGTGGAGATCAGCCTGAAGCCCGGCCC
>CAIPQY010000016.1 GCA_903867275.1 uncultured bacterium
GGTCGCCTGTACAAGACCATGATCGAGGGTCGCAGCATCGCCAGCAGTGCAAGCGCGCGGAGCGACGCACGCAAGTACGCCGGTCTGTTCAGCTTCGATGCAGAGACCAAGGGTGACGCCACCCCCGAGCAGCTGGAGCAGGCCTGGTACGAGGAACTGAAGAAGCTGCAGGACGCGCCCGTGGAGGAGCGCGAACTGCAGAAGGTGAAGAACCAGGTCGCCGCCGACAGCTATCGCGGCCTGCAGGCGAACTTCCGCCTGCTGGTGGGCCTGGCCTACGCCGAGGCGCTGATGGACTGGCACGAGATCAACGACAGCCCCGTGAAGCTGCAGGCCGTGACCGCCGCCGACATCCAGCGCGTGGCCAAGACCTACTTCGACGTGAACAACCGCAGCGTGGCCACCTTCAAGCGCAAGGCCGGTGCGGCCAGCGCCGAGGATCCGGAACTGGCGGCGCTGCCGGCGCCGATGCGTGCACGCGCCAAGCAGATGGCCGCGCAGCTGGCGCAGGAGACCGACGCCGCCCAGCTGCGTCAGGGTCTGGAAGCGCTCGATGCACAGGCCGCCCAGGTGCCTCCGCAGATGAAGCCCATGCTGGACTACATGAAGAAGAAGATGGGTGATCGCCTGAAGGAGCTCGAGGGCGGCGCAGCGGCGCCGGCCGCGGCACCTGCAGCGCCCGCAGCGCCAACCGCGCCCGCGGCGAAGACCACCAAGAAGTGATCCAACGACCACACTCAAGCAAGGAACACACCATGCGAAACCACATTCTCACCCTGATCCTGGCCGTCACCGCGGCTCCCAGCCTGGCGGGCGACAACGGCACCGCCCTCCCGAAGCGCCCCGAGGAGATCAAGTTCGGCGCACTGCAGTTCGACGCACCTGAAGCGGCCATGTACCGCTTCACGCTGAAGGACGGCACGCCGGTGTACATGGCGCCCAGCCATGAATTCCCGCTGATCAACCTCAGCCTCACCTTCAAGGGCGGCAGCAACATGGATCCCGCCGACATGCCGGGCCTGGCGGGCATGACCGGCCGCATGATCCGCGAAGGCGGCACCACCACCAAGAAGCCCGGTGAAGTGGACGAGGCGTTCGACTTCATGGCCACGCAGGCCGGCGCCGGCTGCGGCGACACCACCAGCAGCGCCAACATGAACTGCCTGGCAAGCAACTTCGACGCCAGCCTTGCGCTGTTCGTGGACATGCTGCGCAACCCGGCCTTCGACACGGCACGTCTGGAGACGAACCGCGGCCAGATGCTGGAAGGCATGAAGCAGCGCAACGACGACGCCGCGCGCATCCAGGGCCGCGAGTGGAGCGCGCTGATGTACGGCCGCGAGCACTTCGAGGCGCGTCAGCCCACCGAGAAGAGCGTGAAGGCGATCACCCCCGAGGCGATGAAGGCCTTCCACGCGAAGATCTTCCACCCCGGCAACGTGATCATCGCCGTGAGCGGCGACTTCGAGCCGAAGGCGATGCAGGCCAAGCTGGAAGCGGCCTTCGACGGCTGGACCAAGGGCGAGAAGCAGGCGGATCCGGTGGCCCCCACCGCCACGCTGCAGCCCGGCGTGTATCACGTGCAGAAGGACATTCCACAGGGCAAGGTGTCGATCGGCATGCGCTCGATCACGCGCGATGACCCGGACTACATCCCCTACCTGATGCTGAACGACATCCTGGGCGGCGGCGGCTTCACCAGCCGCATCATGACCCAGGTGCGCAGCAACGAAGGTCTGGCCTACTCGGCCGGCAGCCGACTGGGCGCGAAGGTGTACTACCCCGGCGAGTTCCGCGCGAGCTTCGAGAGCAAGAACCCCACCGTGGCGCTGGCCACCAAGATCGTGCTGGAGCAGCTGCAGCAGATCCGCGACAACCCGGTCACGCCCGAGGAACTGGAGACCACCAAGAAGCAGCTCATCGAGACCTTCCCGCGCGCCTTCGAGAGCAAGCCGGCGATGCTGGGCATCTTCGTGGGCGACGAGTGGACCAACCGTCCGAAGGACTACTGGAAGACCTTCCGCGACAAGGTGAACGCGGTCACCGCCGCCGACATCCAGCGCGTGGCGAAGAAGTACCTGGCGCCCGACCAGGTGGCGATCCTGGTGGTCGGCGACTGGAAGACCATCTCGGCCGGCGATCTGAACGGCCGCGCGAAGATGGCGGACTTCTTCGGCGGCAAGGTGACGCACCTTCCGCTGCGCGACCCGATGACCATGGAGCCGATGGCGGAAGCCCCGGCGAGCGCGGGTGGTGATTCGGCCGCCGCGCCCGCCAAGGGCGCACCGGCCAAGCCGAAGGCCACCACGACCGGCTGAGCGGCTTCAACACACCGCAGAATTCAACGCATTGCAAAAAGAGAGACGGCGGCCCCCTCAGGCCGCCGTTTCTCTTTTCCACTTCCAGTTCTCGTGAGCCACACCCTCCTGTGGCTCGTGAGTGTTTCCGATGAATCCCTTCGCGCTTTCCGAGGCATGCCCCCCTCAGGGCTGCCTTGGTCCGGGCTCACACGCCGCGCCTCGCGTCCGTGTGGGGATTCCCTTTCCGACACCAGATACGAGATGACCTCCCGGAATGTGTGCCCACCGCGAGATTTCGCCGGAAACCGCGGGGCCGCACGGGTTTACAAATCGGGCCCAGCCCAAAGGCGGCCGACGCGTGCATCACTTTCCCCACGCAACCGGCATTGGAGCAAGTGAGTCAGCCGTCAAACCCGCTTTCGCTTGTTGTCTATGCGGCGAACACATTTGATGAGTGCTTCTCCGCTTGTGGCCGTCGTCACAGCGCGTTCATAGCGCCGCGCGATCAGGTCCGCGTCTAACACGTCGGCAATGAAAACGCGATGCACCAGCTCTGCGCGTGCCGCCATCCAATCCAACACCTGTCGCTCAAATGCTGCCGAAACAAGCTCTGGATGTCGCTCCGCCACACGCCGCACCAGCTTGCCGGCCGACAACTTCAATAGTGCCTTGCCGCCACCAAGCCACGCAGAGAACCTTGCGATAAGGAAACTCTCCTGGAGGCAGATCACTTCAATCCAGCAATCAGAGGCTTGCGCATGTTTAATCAAGTCGAAGCCATTCTTGTAGATGGCTTCA
>CAIPQY010000017.1 GCA_903867275.1 uncultured bacterium
GCCTTGCTCGGTGCCTCGGCTGCGCTCTGCTTCGCGTTGGCCAGCGCCAGCGCCGCCTCAAGCTTGGCCTTCTCGGCCTTCAGCGAGGCGAGCTCGGCCGACAGACGCTGCTCGCGAAGATCGGCCTCCAGACGCAGGCGCTTCAGTTCCTTCTCGGCTGCTTCCTCTGGGGTCGGGGCCTTGTCGGCATCCTTTGCAGGCTCCGCGGCAGTGGCCTTCACCGCGTCCTTGGCCGTGTCGGCCGGCGCCTGTGCGGAGGCAGGAAGGGCGAGCAGAACGCAGGCCAGAAGGCCGCTGACGGTGCATGGAAGCGTGTGGTGCATGAAGAAGGTCCGTCGTTTGGGGTGCGGGAAGTCGGTCGCGGGAAAGTCTAGTGCGGCCACGGGCGCTGCGCGCGGCGTTTCACCGACGTTCAAGGATCAGGCCAAGTTCGTGCCAACCACGCGGATGTGGCACCTGCAACGCCGGCGCGTCGGGCCACAGCCATCGCGAATCGTCGAACAACACGCGCATGGCGGCCAGATCGCAGTGGTATGGCGGCCCCTCCGGGCGAGCCTGCTCCCCCGGCCCCCAACACTGCATGAACATGGCGTACAGGCGGCCACCCGGCTTCAGCCAGGCATGCAGCGATGCCTCGTACTGGCTCCACAGCGTGGGATGGATGGCGCACAGACACGTCTGCTCGTACACCGCGTCGAACGCGTGCGCTGGTCGGTACAGCAGCGCATCCGCCTGCACAACGCTGCCAGCCATACCTGCCGCCTGAAGCGCCGCCATCGCGCGCGCACAGGCCGCAGGCACCAGATCGATGCCCTGCACATCGAATCCGCGTCGCGCCAGTTCAACAACATCCCATCCGCTGCCGCAACCTGGCACCGCAATGCGGCAGGGCTTCAGTGCGCCGGCATCCAGCCACGCCAGCAACTGCGGTCCCGGACCACCGCGATCCCACGGCGTGTCACCCGATTCGAATCGCCGTTGCCAGAACGCCGCGTCGGGCCCCGGCACGATCAGTTGTCCTCGATGAACTTCATGCCCGGACGCAGCAGCTTGGCGAACTCATCGGCCGCCATCTGCAGCGCCTTCTCGGTGCGTGCCCACGCGGCGTTGCTGCCGAGCGTGAGCTTGTGGCTGTAGATGGTGCGCGTCATCGCCGCCACCACCGGACCACTGGCTCCCTTGGTGGCATAGATCTCCACGGCCGTGTACCCGCCACCACCGCGCGATGACTGGTTGGTTCCCATGTCGCTCAGCGGGTTGTCGGGGCGCGCGCCGGTGATGGCCGCATGCACCACCAGCGTGGTGTCGGAGTCGCTTTCGCTGCGCACCCCGCCGATGAACTGCTGCAGGTTGGAACGCAGTTCGGCGGGCAGCGAATCAGCGCGCTTGAGGTCGTTCAGCTTCACGCGCATGTCGACCTTGAGCACGTTCACGCCGGTGTACTTGGCCATGTCCAGATCATCGGCCCGGAAGGTCTGGCGCGACTTGTCCGACGCCGACGGCGTCAGCACCACGCTTGCCGGAATGAAGTCCGTGCGTGGCACGATGTTGCTGCCGGCACATGCGGCCATTGATGCGAACAGACCCAGCGCGATGAGGATGCGAAGCATGGTCGCCATTGTTGCAGGTTTGCCGCGTGGCGGCACGCGTGGTCAAGCGGGCATCAGCACTCGAACCTGCGCCTGGTCGCGCTGCAGCAGCACATGGCTGCGCGCGCCGCCCGGCAACGGGCACCCATCCACCTGCCACACGCACGCCCGATCGGTGCCGACGCGACAACCCCCCGCGGGCAGTGCCGTGCACTCGGAAGCGGTCCACCCAAGCCAGCCGCGCAGTGCCCATGGCACCAGTCCAAGCGCCCCATCGCACCGCATGGCAAGAGCGTCCAGTTGACCGTCGCTGCCGTCCGCCACCATCACCGGGTTCATCCGCGTGGCGTAGGCCGGCAGGTTGGCGGCGATCAAGGTGCCCTTGCAGGACCACTCCGGCGAACCATCGTCCGGCATCACCGTGCACACGGGCGCCGCCCACTGCAACGATCGGCGCAGAATGGGCCAGATCCACTGCCGGCGACCCTGCGGACCCACACGATGACGTGCAACCTCGTGCACGATGTCCGCATCGAGCCCAACGCTCGCCATGACCAGGAATGCGTGGCCGTCCGCGCTCCATACATCGACCGAACCCGCACGCGGTCGCTGCAGCGCGCGCACCAGCGACGCGGCGCGCCCCATTCCGAAATGCCGGGCGAAAAGGTTCTCCGTGCCCGCCGGCGCGTGCCACAGCATGGCACCGGCCGCACGCACCGCCCGCACGGTGGTGCGAAGCGAACCGTCGCCTCCGCACACAACCACCAGCTCCGCATCGCGGATCACCTCCGTGACGCGCGGATCTCGCTCCTGCGCCGACGTTTCCGCCTGCCAGCACGCGTGTCCCGCCTCATGCAGTGCCAGCTGCATCGTGCGCGCCAGACGCGCCGCACGGCCCTTGCCACTCTGATGATTGCTGAGGATGGCGATGCGCATGTTCCGAACACTCTACAGGAAGGCCGGAGGCGGTGGCGCCACCACCTCGATGTCGTCGATGCACAGTTTCCATGCATGCAGGGCCGGTCCGCCGAGTTCGGGCAGCGTCGCACCGCCATACAGCGCATCGCTCGCCAGTGCATGCCCAAGGTGCGCCAGCCCCGCGCGAATCTGGTGGCGACGCCCTGGTCCGATCAACTCCACCTGCACCAGGTCGTGGCCGCCCGGGCCGCGTCGCTGCACATGCCAGATGCAACGGCCCGCGCTCCACGCACTTCCCGATTCATCCACGCTCACCTTGGCGGAGCGCTTGTAGCGGCTCTCGAAGTGCAGCCGGAACCGGCCGTCATTCGAGAGGCCCTTGCCGGCGAGCGCCAGATAGATCTTGCGAACGCCGGAACCGGCCTGCGAGAAGGCCTGCCGCAGGCGTTCATGGGCTTCGGGGGTCAGGGCAACGGCCAGACAACCGCTGGTCCACAGATCCAATCGGTGGCACAGGCCCGCCTCGTCCAGCGCGGCGGCACGCGGCTCGTTGGCGCGCAGCCACGCTTCCACACTTGAACCCTCGGAGCCCTCCTGCTGCACGGAATGCCAGCCAGCGGGCTTGTTCACCACCATCCAGTCCGTGAATGTGGCCAGCACCTGCGGTGCGGATTGGGGGCTGGCGGTTTCCATGCCGTGGTGTATCGGCTCGCGCGGCTCGTCGCGTGTAATGCGCGGGCCTGCGCCGTACACTTGCCCCCTCAAGGCCTCCCCCATGCCCTACTACACCAAGCTCGGCAACCTTCCACCCAAGCGCCACATCCAGTTCCGCCGCCCAGATGGCGCGCTGTACTCGGAAGAGGTGTTCGGCACCGAAGGCTTCGTGGGTCCCACCAGCACCATGTACCACGTGCATCCGCCCACCCAGGTGATCGGATGGAAGACGCTGTACGGCACCAAGGTGGAATACGTGGAGGAGAGCGTGATGCGCATGCGTCACGCGAAGACCGCCGCGCTGAAGCCGGGCGGCGATCCGGTGACCGGTCGCGTGGTGCTGTTCGGCAACAGCGACGTGGAGATGTTCAGCTGCTCGCCCACCGAGGCCATGCCCTACCACTTCAAGAACGCGCAGGGCGACGAGTGCCTGTTCGTGCACTTCGGCTCGGGCACGCTGGAGACCAGCTTTGGCACGCTGAAGTTCGGGCCGCGCGACTACGTGGTGATCCCAAAGGGCATCGTCTACAAGATGATCTTCGACGCGCCCAAGGCCGGCGAGCCCGCACCCAAGTTCATCGGCTTCGAGACCGCCAACGGCAGCCACATCGCGCCGCCGCCGCGTTACCTGAGCAAGCAGACCTCGCAGTTCCTGGAGCACGCGCCCTTCTGCGAGCGCGACCTGCGCACGCCCGAGTTGCCGCTGACCCATGACCTGAAGGGCGACTACGAGGTGCGCATCAAGGCGCGCGACTGCGTGCACGCCTACACCTACAAGCACCATCCGTGCGACGTGGTGGGATGGGACGGCTGCTACTACCCCTTCTGCTTCAACATCGACGACTTCAGTCCGATCGTGGGCAAGCATCACATGCCGCCGCCCACGCACCAGACCTTCGAGGGGCACAACTTCGTCATCTGCAGCTTCTGCCCGCGCCTGCTCGATTTCCATCCGCAGGCGATCGTGGTGCCCTACAACCACAGCAACCTCGACAGCGACGAGATCCTGTACTACGTGCAGGGCAACTACAAGGCGCGAAAGGGCATCGAGGTTGGCAGCGTCACGCTGCACCCGCAGGGCATTCCGCACGGCCCGCACCCGGGCACGGTGGAGAAGTCGATCGGCGCCACGCGCACCGACGAGCTGGCCGTGATGTGCGACACCTTCCGCCCCATGTTCCCCACCAAGGCGGCGCTGGGCATCGACGACCTGGCCTATCCGAAGAGCTGGGAAGAGGAACACTTCCCCGAGGCGAAGGCCGCGGGCGACAAGGGCGGCAGCGCCAACGTGTGGACATGATCATGGGATTCAGCATCAAATGGCTTCTCGTGGCGACGCTCGGCCTGGGCGCCGGTGGTTTCCTGGTGTTCGAAGGCAATCAGGCGCCGCTGTCCCGCGCCACCACCAGCGCCAACGGCCTGCCGCTTGAGCGCGTGAAGATCGGCGACCGCACCTTCGAACTGGAAGTCGCGGCCACGCAGGCGGCGGTGGCTCGTGGACTCAGTCGGCGCGCAACGATTCCGGACGGCACCGGCATGCTGTTCGTGTTTCCCGAATCGCGCATCCTCAGCTTCTGGATGATCGACTGCCTGATCGACATCGATGTGGCGTACGTGGATCGCACGGGCAAGGTGGTGGGCGTGTACACGATGAAGCCCGAGGCCCCGCAGGCTGCCGGCGAAACGCGTGACGCCTACACCGCGCGCCTGAAGCACTATCCGTCCGAAGACGACGCGCTGTACGCCATCGAGCTGCCCGCGGGCACCTTCGCCAAGCTGGGCATCAAGAGCGGATCCATGATCAAGCTCGACTTCGCCAAGCTGCGCGGCTACCTGCGCTGAAATCTCAGATCGCCGGCAGCACCACGCCGCTGCACTCGCCAAGACCGATGCGAGGCGCATCGCCGCGCGCATCCAGCCAGCCGCGCAGCGTCACCTCGTCGCCATCTTCAAGGAACTTGCGCTGCGTGCCATCGGGCAGCGTGATCGGCTCGCTGCCGCGCCATGTGCGCTCCAGCAGACAGCCGCGGCTTTCGGGCGTTGGGCCGCTCACGGTGCCGCTTGCCAGCAGGTCGCCCGGGCGCATGGCGCAACCGGTGCTTGCATGGTGCGTCAGCATCTGCGCAAAGCTCCAGTACATGTCGCGGTAGCTGCCAAGGCTCACCTGCATCGCAGGCAGGCCGCGCTCGCGCATCAAGGCCGAACGGATCAGCACCTGCAGCTTCAGGTCGAAGGTGAAGTCGTCCTTCCAGCGCAGGTACGGCAGGTTCTCGGGTGCGTCAGCGTCGCGCACCGGGCCCGGCTCCAGCCACGGCTCCAGCGCCTCGATCGGCGTGATCCACGCGCCCACGCTGGTGGAGAAGTTCTTCGCGGTGAATGGGCCAAGCGGCACGTACTCCCACTTCTGCACGTCGCGGGCGCTCCAGTCGTTCACCAGGCAGATGCCAAAGAGACGCTCGCGCGCCGTGGCGATGTCGATGCGCTCACCCTGCGTGTTGCCTGGGCCGAGCACCACACCGACCTCCAACTCGTAGTCGAGCAGGCGGCATGGACCGAAGGCCGGCGGGCCGTTGTCGGTGGCGCTGGTCTGACCAAACGGCCTGCGCACAGCGGTGCCGCTTGGCACCAGTGTGCTGGCACGACCGTGATACCCCACCGGCAGGTGCCGCCAGTTGGGAAGCAGCGGATTGTCGGGGCGGAACATGCTGCCCACATTGCTGGCGTGATGAATGCTGGCGTAGAAGTCGGTGTAGTCACCCACATCCGAGGCAAGCGCCATGCGCAGCTGATCGCGACGAACCACGAAGCGGTCACGATCGGAGCGGTCGCGAAGCGCGGGCTCGGCATCCGACAGCAGCCGCTGCATCCACGCGCGCGTCTGGGTCCAGGCCGGGCGACCAAGCGACAAGAACGCGTTCAGCGCCGGCTGGCGAAGCGCGTTTCGCACGCCCTCGTCCAGTCCCTTGCACAGGCCCGCGGCCTCCAGTGCCGTCATGTCCAGCGCGCGATCGCCGATCGCCACACCCAGATGCCACGCGCCCGGCGTGTCGGCTCGCTCAAAGCGACCCCACGGCAGATGCGCCAGCGGAAAGTCGCATCCGGCAACATTCGCGCTCTCCACCCAGCTCTTGCGGCTCATGACGCGGCCCCCTCGACGGGCATCAGGCCCAGCGCACGCAGATCCTCCACGGGCTCCTCGAAGCTGCAGCTGCCGAAGCTCTTGATGAACTGCCGACGCGCCTCGTCGATCTCGCGCAGCGTCACGCGCGCCTTGTTCCAAGCGGCACCATCGGCGTCAAACTTGAACGCCTTCGGGTCGCGTTCCTCCAGGATCTGCTCCAGCCCCGCGCGGTCCAGGCGCTCATGAAAGCGCAGACACGCACCAAGGAACACACCCAGGAATCCGAACTGGTCGCAACCAACCTTGTCGTTGTGGTTGCGTGCCGGGTGATGCAAACCAGCCGTGGCCTTCAAAGGCACGTTGGCCGCAGCTGCCGAGTCGATGAACAGCGCCAGTTGCGCCGGGGTTGGATGCGCTGCGGCAGCCGTGCCACCGGTACGCACCTTGGCGCCCGCGTCGTAGCCGCTCAACGCCGCAATGGCGCCGCGCGGATCGGTGTCCCACGGAATCTCGACCCACGCCTCAAAGCCTTCGGGAATGCGCTCCAAACACTCGGCGATGATGGCTCCGCTGGCGGCCTTGCTCTCGATGGCGTCGATCACCGCCGAGGTACCGCCCTTGCGGTTGTACGCCGCATTGAACGCCTCGATGGTCTCCAGATCGTGATCCAGCGCCTCTTCCTGCAGCGGCGACACCAGCGCCGTGATGCGCCAGGCGTCGTCGCGAGCCGAACTGCCCTGCTTGGCGAACAGGTCTTCGGTGAAACGGTCGAATTCGGCCAGACGCTTCACCGGAACCACGAAGCGCCCAAGCATCCAACGTTGTTCGCAGGTGCGATGCTTGGCGTAGTGCTCCAACGCGGGTCGCATGTCCAGCTCCGCCGGCGGAAAAAGGCCTGCGTAGTCGATCGTCTCCTCCATCAGTCGTTGCAGCGAGCGCATCCACCAAGCCTAATGCATGACACCGTTCCATGCCTGCTCGGTAGCATCGCGCCATGCAGTGGAAAAAGGTGACGGACTTCGTGATCCGACTGCCCCACCGGCCGGGCTCGCTGGCCGCCCTCGCTGCCCGCCTGCGCGCCGCCGATGTGGATGTGCTTGGCATGTGGGGCCCCGTTCAGGGCCGACACACCATGGGCTTTCACTGCATTCCGGAGCGACCGGATCAGTTCCGCAGCTTCTGCCGAGATGCCGAACTGGATGCCTACGAGGGCGCGGCGTTTCTGGTGCATGATCCAGCCAAGATGGGCGGCCTGGTGACCGCGCTCGATGCCATTGCGCACGCGGGCATCAACATCGACGTGATCCAGAGCATCAC
>CAIPQY010000018.1 GCA_903867275.1 uncultured bacterium
GATGTGCTGCGCCGAACGCCTCAGCCGCCCGCTGCGGCGATGGCCTTGTCCAGACCCGCGCCGCGCAGCAGCGTGCGGAAGTTCTCGCCGAAGACGAAATTCTCCTCGGGGAAGGCCAGGCCGCTGCGGTTCTGGTCGATGTGGCTGAACACGATCTCGGTGGTGCCGATGCGTTCCCACACGCCGGTGCGATGATCCAGGCGCTCGATGGTGCCGACGGTGCTGGCGCCCGCGTCGTCCATGCGCTCGATGCGCGCGTCGTAGCGGATGCACTGACCGGGCACCACCTCGCTGTCCAGCGTGACGTTGCCGATCTTGGCCAGGATCACCTTCTCCTTGAAGCCGCGGCAGCTGCCAACCAGCACGCCGGCGGTCTGCGCCATGCCTTCCACCATCAGGCTCGCCGGCATGATCGGCTGATCGGGAAAGTGGTCGTGCAGATGGTCTTCCGCCAAGCTGACGTTCTTCACGGCCACCAGACGGCGACCGGGCTCGTAGGCCACGACGGTGTCGATCCACATCCAGCGCATCAGGTCACCTCACCGGCTCGCCGGCGGTTCACTTGGCGAGCTTGCGCTCGAGGAAGTCGCACAGGCTCTTCACCGTGAAGACCTCGCTGAGGCTCTTCACGTTGCGGTCCTTGTCGAAGGTGGTGAAGTCGATGTGCGGAAGCTTCTGGCGCAGCAGCACCATGCCCGCATCGGTCACCTTGCCGTTCTGCACCATGGCCGGGTCCTGCAGCATGTTCTCGGGGAACAGCTCGCCCTGCTCGATCTTGAAGGGCTTCTCGGGGGTGGAGAACTTCTTCTCCATGCGGAAGCTGATGTCCAGGAAGTCGATGCTCTCTGCGCCAAGGTCGCCCGTGAGGGTGGCCTCCGGCTTCACGTCCTCGGCGTCCACGCCAAGGGCCTCTTCCAGGACTTCGGTCACGCCTTCCTCGATCTGCTGACGATTGAATGCCACGCTGGGTCTCCGTTCTTCGTGCCCGTCACCGTTCCCTGGTGGCGGGGCCTGGATCACGCTCCGGCGGTTGCCGTGGCTGGAATCCGAGCGGGCCGCATTGTAAAGCGTCCGCTCACTGCTGTCTCGCCCGTGCCGTCGATTCGCACCACACTGGCCAGGCCCTTCAGGCCGAACGATCCGTCCTCGTTCACCTTGTCCAGGGTCACTTCCACCTTCAGCGCCTCGCCCGGACGCACGAAACTGCCGTAGCGCAGCGCCTTCACCTGTCCGAGCACCAGGTGCTTGCCGCGGCCCTTCAGCAGTTCGCGCGCGGCCTGCGTGAGCGCCTCCAGCATGAAAACGCCGGGCAGCACCGGAAAGCCGGGGAAGTGGTCGCCGAGGTACTCCTCCGCCGCCGTCACGTTCTTGATGGCGGTCAGGGTGGTGTCGGAGCGGCTGAGCACCTGGTCGATGAGCAGGAACTTCATGGTGTCGCGAATCTACCTGCGTTCAAGCCGATGCGCCGCGATCAGTTGCGGTACTCGCCCTCGAACTCGTCGGGCACCGAGGCGTCGTCTTCCTGCTCGTAGCGCAGTTCCTCGCTGCCGCCGCCTGCCGCGTCGCTCTCCACCATGCTCTGCATGCGCTTCCAGTCGTCGAGGCTGATCAGCACTTCGCGGGCAACGCTGCCCTTGTGGTCGCTCAATATGCCGGCCTGTCCCATCTGGTCCACCAGGCGGCTGGCGCGGCCGTAGCCGATGGCCAGGCGACGCTGCAGCAGACTGACGCTGCCGCGGCCCGACTCGATCATGATCTCCACGGCCTTGTCGAACATCGGATCGCGCTCGCCGCCATCGGTCGCCGCGCAGCCGCCGTCGGACTCCTCGCCACCGGCGGCCTTGGTGCCGCGGATCGAGATCAGCTGACGCTCGAAGCTGGGTTCGGCCACATCCTTCAGGAAGCGCGCGACCTTGCGCGTTTCGCCGTCGGTGACCAGCGTGCCCTGCGCGCGGCGCGGCGTGCTGCTGCTGGGCGTGACCACCAGCATGTCGCCGTGGCCGAGCAGCAGTTCGGCGCCCTTCTGGTCGAGCACGATGCGGCTGTCCATGCCGCTGTTCACCTTGAAGCTGCAGCGACAGGGCATGTTGCTCTTGATGAGACCGGTGACCACGTTCGCTTCGGGGCGCTGCGTGGCAAGCACCAGGTGGATGCCCACCGCGCGCGCCTTCTGGGCGATGCGCACGATGGCCTGCTCCACTTCCTTGTTGGTCATCATCAGGTCGGCCAGCTCGTCGATGACGAACACCATGTAGGGCAGCTTCTTGGGGATGCGCGCCTTCTCCAGGTCGGTCTCGGGCTTCAGGCGCTCGTACAGCTCCTGCTCGCCGAGCGCGTTGTAGGAGGAGATGTTCTGCACGCCGGCCTTCTTCAGCTGCTCGTAGCGCTCCTCCATCTTGTCGACGGCCCACTCCAGGATGCCGGCGGCCTTGGCCATCTCGGTGACCACGGGGCACATCAGGTGCGGAATGTCGCTGAACTGGCTCATTTCGACCATCTTGGGGTCGACCAGGCACAGCTTCAGTTCATCGGGGCGCTTGGTGTAGAGCCAGCCCATGATGATGGTGTTCATGCACACGCTCTTGCCGCTGCCGGTGGTGCCGGCGATCAGCATGTGGGGCATCTTGGCCAGGTCCAGCACCAGCGGCTCGCCGGAGCTGTCCTTGCCCAGGAACATGGGCAGCGTCATGCCCTGCGCCTGACCGCCGCTCATGAGTTCCTTCAGGCGCACCTTCTCCTTCTTCTGGTTGGGCACCTCGATGCCCACCGCGGTGCGACCGGGAATGTTGGGAATGATGCGGATGTTCTCCGCCTTCAGGCTGCGCGCGATGTCGGTGGCGATGGTCTGCAGGCGCGCCACGCGGGTGCCGGGGGCGAGCTCAACCGAGTACAGCGTGACCACCGGGCCGGTCTCGATGCCCACCACCTCGCCGTCGATGGCGAAGGTGCGCAGGGTCTGCTCCAGCGTCTGGGCCTGATCGCGCACGTGCGCTTCCACATGCTCCGACCAGTTGCCTTCGGGATCCTCGAGCATGTCGAGGCCGGGGAACTGGTAGCCGGTGTAGTCGACCTCGCGCGGAATGTCCTCGTCGCGCGCGACCACCTTCTGCGCGGTGGCCATGCGCAGCGGCAGCTTGGCGATCTTGGCCTTGAGTTCCTCTTCGGTGAGCTGGGCCTTGGCCTGCTCGACGGGTTCGGGGGCGGATGCGGTCTGGGCGGCCTCTTCGGCTTCCTCGACTTCCTCTTCCTCTTCCGCCTCGATCTCCTCTTCCTCGAGTTCGTCGGCGTCCTCGACCACTTCCTTCACGGCGGCCTTGCGGCGGTTCTTCACCGGCGCGGGCTCTTCCTCCACCTCTTCCTCGACGATGGCCTCGAGTTCCTCCTCGGCTTCGGCGACTTCCTCGAGTTCGTCATGCTCCAGCACGGCCACGGTGGCGTTGCCCTTGGCGGGGCGCGCGGCAGGCACGCCGGCCAGCGCAGGCTTGGGCTGGAACAGCTGCGGACGCACGCGCATCTTGGCGATCAGGCCCTTCCAGTCATAGGCGCGAACGGGCTGCGTTGCGTTCCAGGCACGCATGATGTGGCGCGGCAGCGCGAACACCACCTCGTCCATGCAGATGATGGCGCCCAGCGAGAGCGAGATCATCAGCACCAGACTTGCCAGCGTCGGACTGAAGTGCATCAGCAGCTGGTTGGAGATCCACTGCGGCACCAATCCAGCCTCGGCGCCTGCGAGTACGCCCCAGGTGCCGAACCATGTGGCGTGCAGCGAACTGAGGGCGAGCATCATCACCACGGCACCGAAGGTGCGGATGGCGGGATGCGACACTTCGCGGCCACTGGCGGTGGCGGCAAGCGCCACGGCCGAGGCGATCATGGGCAGCCACACGCCAAAGCCCATGCTGAGATAGGTCCAGTAGGCGATGCCCGCACCAAGGCGCCCCATCAGGTTCGAGGCCGGGTTGGCATGCACGGCCACGGTGTGGCTGGGCCAGTCGGCGCTGCTGAAGGTGGCCAGCGCCATGAACAGGAAGACCCACAGCCCGGCCAGCGCGACCCAGGTCGCGCGACGAGCGAAGGAGGCGGGCGGGAGTTCCCCTGAAGAGGGGCGTGAAACAGCCTTGGACGCTTTCCGAGCCATGGGTCGGAGATCGGCAAGATGGGCCGCGCGTGGTCAAAAATGGGCCTCAAGCCATCGCTGTCGCCAGCGAGGGTCGGGTGGCGGTGCACCACCTGTGGATGCAGGCCGAAGGCGGCGCCGCCCCGTCAGCGGGTGGTTGCGGGCGCCGCGGCTGGTTCGGCCGGGGTCTGCGCCGCCGCCTTCACCGGCTTGGGCAGCGTGACTTCCGCCAACTTGCGGCGCACCTGCAGCATGTGCACATCCGGATCCACCTGGGCCTTCACCGGCTCGAACGGACAGGCGATGCGCACGGGCTTGCGCTCCCCTGCCCCGATCGACACCAGCGCGAGGGCCTTGGGGGCCTTCTCGGGCTTGGCATCGGCCGGCGCCTTGGGGTCGCGCTTGGGCTCGGCCCCGATCGCGCCCACTTCCACCTGCACCGTGCCGCTGCCGGCATTCTCGAGCGTGCACTCCACGATCCAGGTGTCGGTATCCGCCTGCGTGACCTTGCTGTCCCACAGCTTGAACTCCGGCACCACCACCTGCTCGAACCACTGGCAGGTGAAGGTGTCGAAGGTGGGCAGATCCTTGGCGTGGCGACGCATCACCATGATGAAGTCCTGCAGCAGCGGGAAGTCCGGGCCGTTCTGGTAGGTGCGGATGAAGTCCTGCAGGCCGGCCAGCATCTGGTCGCGACCCATCATCTCCATCATCATCCAGAAGACCCAGCCGCCCTTGTCGTAGGTGGTGGTGCTGTCGCCGGGGCGCGTGCCCGACAGACGCACCAGCGGACGCTCGCTGTCGGCGTTGCGACCATTCACGTACTGGTCTTCCCACTCGCGCAGCATGCGCTGCCGCTGATCCTCGCCGCGCTTCTCCAGCGTGAGCAGCAGCGCGCTGAAGTTGGCCAGGCCTTCGCTGAGCACGTTGCCGCCGGGGCCCTTGCCCGGCATGAGCATGTTGCCCCACCACTGATGGCCCGCCTCGTGCGCGGTGACGTAGAAGACCAGATCCACGTCGTCGGCGCCGCCGGGCTTGGTGAGGAAGCCGATCGACTCGCTGAAAGTGATGTTGCCGGGGAAACCCTGCGCGTAGCCGGCGAGCCCCGGGAACTCGGTCAGGCGCAGATCGCGGCGCGGATACGGCGCGAACCACTTGCCGTAGAACTCGCGGCTGGCATCCAGCGCCTCGGTCATGGTCTTGATGTTCCACGGATGCCGCGCGCTGTGGAAGATGCTCGCGGCCGTGCCATCGGCGCGCTCCAGCGGTCCGCCGGCGATGTTGAAGAAGCGCACGGGGTGATCGCTGGTCCAGGTCACGGTCTTGCGACCATCCTTCACCACCGGCTCGCCTGGAATGCCCACGCTGTTCAGCGTCCAGTCGTCGGGGCCGGTCACCTTCACCGTCACGTCGTAACCCCATGCGCTGCCGAAGGCGGGATCGGTGAGATCCTTCCATGCATCGGGCAGCGGCTCCTTCGGATCGGTGGCGTTGCGCTCGTCCACGCCCACGCCTTCCTGATAGCCGATCACCGGCATGAAGCTTGGCGAGAAGTTGGTGAGCACCACGCCCGAAGGCAGGATGAACTCGCTGGCACCGCCGCCATTGCGGGTCCAGCCGCTCGGGAACACGCCATCGAACGAGAAGCCGATGGTCACGCTGTCGCCCTTGGCGAGCGGCTTCTCGGGCGTGAACACCCACAGGCCCGCGCGATCCTCGACCGATGGCGGCGGTTCCAGCGAGTCCTTCTTCAGGGGCTCCATGGGCTTGCCGTTCAGCGTCCACTTCAGGTTGCGATAGTGCTCGCCCTGCGTGAGCGGAATCTGCTCCATGGGCTTGTCATGCGGATTGCGCAGCACATAGGTGCCTTCCACCTTCAGGCTGCGGGCGAAGGGATCGATGTCCACGCTGCCCGTGACCTTGGTCAGCGCAGGCAAGGGTGCATCGCGGAACGTGGCGTCGTTGCGCTTCCAGTAGTCGCGTCCCTGACGCTCGGCGATGGCGCCCTGGAAGCCGGTGCGCGCGCTGATCCAGTTGTAGATGCCCAGGCCGATCACCAGCGCAAGCAACGGACTGATTCGCAGCACACCCTTGAAGATGGGCCACGGCTTCAGGCGATCGATCACGCGCTGCCAATCCACGGTGCGGCGCGGATGCACCGCCGCTGCACCCAGCAGGAACAGCGCCGCCAGTGAAATCACGAACAGGCGGTTGGCGATGATGGATGGCCGCAGGAACTCCAGGCGATCGAGATCGCTCCACACCATGGTGCTCCACATGTGCCAGTTGCCGACCCAGGTGAGGTAGCCGCGCGTCTGCATCCAACCGGTGAGCACCAGCACGCCGAGTCCGATGCCGTAGCTGGCGTAGCGGTTGCGCACCACGCCCTGCACCAGCGCGATGAAGGCGCACCACACGATCAGCGTGGGCGTGAGCACCAGCCCCCAGATCTGCACGAAGCGCATGAACTCGAAGGGCGGCCAGATGCCGGTGCGCACCACCTGCACCACCAGCACGATGGTGCAGGCCAGCACGGTGGCGGCCATCAGCACCAGCGCAAGCGCCGCGTTCGCCAGGATCTTGCCCACCAGCAGACTGCTGGTGCGCACCGCGCTGGTTCGCAGCAGACCCGCGAAGCCCAGTCGCTCCTCGCGCACCATGCTTTCAACCGTGTAGAAGAGCGTGAGGAAGATCAGCAGCAGCGTGAGCGTGTTGAAGGCGCTGGTGGCAAGCGAACCGGTGGTGGCCAGGCGCTCGGTGCCCAGCCACGCGGTGCTGACCAGACTGCTGCCAACCACCTGCAGGATGATGAGCGGCGTGAACAGCCATACGCCGGGGCTTCGCAGCAGCACGCGCAATTCGTTGCGCAGCACGGCCCACAGGCCGGCGAGCAGGCCGGGAGCCTGCGTGTGCATGTGCATGTCGGCAAGACGAATGCGCGGCGCGGATGCCGGCGCCGTCACAAGTGCAGGCGCGCTGGCCACCAGTTGCTTCGCGGCCTCGGGCGTCAGGCGCCGCTCGATCGACGAGCGCTGACGCCGGAACATGGTGCGCGCCGTCAGCGGCACGGCCACCAGGCCCGCCACGCACCACGCCACGCGACTCAGCGCGAACACGCCGTCCATCACCACCGGCTGCGTGTTGTAGTAGTCCACGCCACGGTCGGCCTTCAGATAGGTCTCGCTCATCCAACGCTGCCCCGTTGGATCCAGCAGCATCAACAGGCGGTTCACCCACATGGGTAGCCACTCGGGACTCCAGCTCCACAGGAACAGCGCGCCACCGATCAGGATGACCAGCGGCAGCAGGAACACCAGGATGGGCGCACGCGACCAGGCGCCAAGCAGCAGACTGCCGCCGGCGATGGTGAGCAGGATGGGCACGCTGAAGAGCAGCGCGGGCCACACATAGTTCACCAGCGCGAACGGGCCGCGCTCCTTCTCCGGATTGTTCAGCGGCCACAGCTCGAAGAATCCGACCTGCAGCACCACCCAGATGCCCACGATGACCAGCAGCGGAACGATCGCGCCAAGGAACCGACCCGACACATATTCGAGCGGCGTGAGACGCGTGCCAAGCAGCACGCGATCCACCTTGCGATCCACATCCTGCAGCAGCGGCAGGCCCGCCGCGATGGCGGCGAAGAACGGAATGAACAGGCTCAGCACGGCGCCGTCGCAGAACGCCACATTGAACTGCGAGTTGATCCACGCCTGCTTGCCGCCGGCGGTCACATCGCCGGCCTGCACGCGCAGGCCACCCACGGCAAAGCCGAAGGCGAACAGCGCAAGCAGGATCAGCAGCATGATCCACAGGGGCCTGCGCCACGCGGTGCGCAGATCCACCATCGCGATGCCGAGCGTTCGTCCCAGATTCACGCCGCGGCTCCGTTGGTGGTGAGCGGCGCGCGAATGGTGTCCAGATACGCGTCCTCGAGCACCGCCGACACGGCGCGGAAACCGGCCGGCGCCATGCCGTCCTTGTCCACGCTCACGCGCACGCGGTTCGTCACGCCTTCCACAAGGATGGCACTCAGCACGCGGTGCGAGGCGGTGAACGCGGCCAGCTCCTCGTCGCGCACGAAGCCCTCGAACACGCGACCTTCCATGCTTTCACGCGCGGCGCTCGGCGTGGTGTTGGCCATCAGCGTGCCGCTGCGGATGATCGCCATGCGCGGGCACAGCGTGGCCACATCCTCCACGATGTGCGTGCTCAGCACCACGATGCGGTCCTTGCCCAGTTCCGCCAGCAGTCGATAGAAGCGATGACGCTCTTCCGGATCCAGACCCGCGGTGGGCTCGTCCACGATGATCAGGCGCGGCGAACCGGCGACGGCCTGCGCCAGGCCCAGACGCTGGCGCATGCCGCCCGAGTAGCCGCCCACCTTGCGCTTGGCGGCGTGCGACAGGTTCACGCGCTCAAGCAGTTCCTCCGCCAGCTTGCGACGACCGCCCGGCGCGTCCACGCCCTTCAGGCGAAGCATCAGCATGAGCATCTTCAGGCCCGTGAGTTCGGGATAGAAGCCGAACTCCTGCGGCAGATAGCCCAGCGCGCGACGCACCGCTGCGGGGTCGGTGACGATGTCGGTGCCATCCAGCGTGATGCTGCCGGCGGTGGGCTGCAGCAGGCCGGCCACGATGGTCATCAGCGTGCTCTTGCCGGCACCGTTGGGGCCAAGCAGGCCGAACAGGCCGTTGGGAATGTCGAGCGACACGCCCTTCAGCGCGGTGACGGGGCCGGGATAGATCTTCAACAGGTCGCGGATCTGGAGCATGGTGGTTTCCTCAGTTGGGTGTTACGCGAACCTTCACGGTCCCGTTGCTGGTGTCGATGGTGGCGTTGGCCTTGGTGGCGTCGCCCACGGCCATGGAGGCGCCATCATCGTCGGTTTTCACGGTGTTGGTGCGCGCACCCTGCCTGGTGTCTTCCATGCGCACGGTGCCGTTGCTGGTGTCGGCCTTCACGGTGCCCTGCCATGCGGCTGGCAAGTCCAGCGTGACCGAGCCGTTGCTCGTGTCGATCTTCACGTTTCCGGTGGCAGTTGGCGCCAACGCGATCTCCACGCGACCGTTGGAAGTGTCCGCCACCAGTGGCGTGCCAACATTGCTCGCCTTGATCGTGCCGTTGCTGGTGTCCATGGTCAGCGGTCCAGCATGCCCATCCACACTGATGGAGCCGTTGGAGGTCTTGAACATGGCCGTACCACCAAAGGCTCCGGAACTGATCGATCCGTTGCTGCTGGTCACCTCGATGCCATCCAGACTCGCTGCACGGATGGCGATGGCGGCACCATCCTCGGAGGCATACGAGCCCGATGCGTAGGCCACGATCACACCGGGCACGCGGGGCGGAAACTGGACATGTACCCGTACACGGCCGTCACTGCCTCGCTCGGCGATCAACTTCGTGGCCTTCACGCGAGCCTCGGCGGCTTCCTTTGATTCCGCCACACACTGGATCTTCGCGGTGACCTGCATGGTGGTGGCCGCGGCATCCTTCACCACCTCCACGCTGCCATTCTCGTTGGTCACGACCAGGGACTTGGCATCCGAAACGGTGGCCGTCAGGTCGCTGGTCGCCACGTCGGAGTTGATGCTGCACGCGACCGGCGAGATCAGCATCGCTGCGGCGAGGGCGCGGATGAGCGCGGTTCGAATGGTGGAACGAGGCGCGTTGTTGTTCATGGAAGAGGCCTTCTTTCGATACTGCCGCGCCATACGGCCGCTGCGGCATTATTCTCATTTTCCGTACTTTACAACTACTGAACGATCGCGAACCGCTGTGCCACCGCCTGCGGCTTGGCAACCTGGATGGCCTTCACCACCTGGCCGTACACCCACCCAGTGCCACGAGCGAGCCACAGCGTGCCCGTGGCAAGGGCCAGTCCAAGCAAACCTGAGAGCAGGCACTGTGCTGCCGAGAGGTGCACCGTGCCGTTCGCGTCTGGCTTGATGCGTTGCCACAGGAACCACACCTCGGCGTCATCGCCATGCATCTGCACAACAGGCACGCCAAGCGCAGTCCCCACCGGCACGGCGAGCAGAGCGAACGACATGGCGACCAGCGTCACGAACACCGCGAACAGCCCCGTGGCCACGAAGAAGTTGCCCAGCAGATAGCCGAGCGACAGCCAGCTGCGCACATCGGTCAGCCAGCAGCGGATGCGCTGCCAGAAACCGATCTGCGCAACCGCACCAAGCGGCGTGAGCACCTGCACCGGCTGCACACGACGCGGCATGCGCACGCCCAGGAAGAACTCCACCACCTTGCCCTCGGCGAGGCCGATGGCACGCACCGATCCAAGCAGGAACACGGCCAGCGGCACGCCAACGATGATCGGCAGCGTGCCGAGCGCCAGCGACCCCACACACACCACCCACACGAAGGTGGCCACCGCGATCACGAAGCACGGCAGCAGGAAGTAGAAAAGGCTGGACCACGCGCGAGGCTGGAACCACACGCCGACGATCGGTATGCATGAAAGTGTCGCCAACATGCCAGCGCGCGCTGGCACGGTGCCCACGGCCGAAGGCGCCGGAAGGGTCGATCCGGCGCCTCCAACCGGGGACATGGGTGCGGGCGTGCCCGCATAGGCGCGCGCAAAGTCTGCGGCACTGCCGAATTCCTCGATGGCGGCGGCGGGCGTCTTGCCCGCCGCGATGGCCGCTCGCAGGTGCGCCTCGGCATCTACCAGGGCGTCGTGCGCCACGGCGGTATCCACACCCGCCAGCTCGCGCTGCAATTGCATCAGGTACTCGGCGATCAGGTCAACGTGTTGCATCGATGTCTCCAATCACTCGGTTCATCCAGCGGCCGGTGCGTTTCCATGCGCCCACCCATGTGGCCAGCACGCGACGCCCCTCGACGGTGATCGTGAAGCACTTTCGCGCGGGCCCCTCGTTGCTTGGCACCAGCGTGCTGCGCACCAGGCCTTCCGCCTCCATGGTGCGCAACATCGGGTACAGCGTGCCCTGCTTGAACGACAGTCCTTCGGGCGCCTCGTCCGCCAGACGGCGGCCGATCTCGTAGCCGTGAATGGCGTCCTGGCTGCCAGCCACCGTGGCCAAAACCACCAGCCACGCGGTGCCGTTGCTGAGGTCCTTCAGGATGCGATCTTCGAGCGGGCTTGCCATGTTCGCACAGTAGTGTAGCGAGCACAGTACTGGCTGTCAAAGCCATCTGTGCATGATTTTGGAAAGGTGAGCCCCAGCCCCGTCCCCGATCCGCGCCCACTCGCAATCCGCGGGCCGATCGCAGAGCGACCATTTGCATGCGCTTCTTGATGCAACTGTCCGAAGACGGGTCGGCCTCCGTGCATCCAGACGAGCAGTCGCGGTCGAAGCGCATTCTCTTTACATTCGACCCCTCCCTCCCCGTACAGCCCTCCACCCCACACACACGATGACCGAACCTTCACCCTCTGCACCGACCAAACTGTGGGGACCCAAGCAGTGGAGCGCCATGCGCAGCGCGGTTCGCTACGAGCTGTTCCTGCTGATGGAGCAGCTGGCCCCCTGCTCCGTGTCGCAGATCGCCGCCGCAAGCGGCCGTGGTGCGGCGGGTCTGTACCGCCACCTTGAGGTGATGGCCAAGGCGGGCATCCTGCTGCATGCCGGGCAGCAGAAGTCGGGGCGCCGCTGGGAACGCATCTACGACCTGAATCGTGACAGCGGCGTGCCCATGTGCGATCCACTCACGGGCGTGGGCGTGAAGGACGACATCAAGTTGTGCAACGCCATGACGCGCGCAGCCATGCGTGACTATGGCCGCGCCATGCACGCGCGCAAGGGCGTGAAGGATCCGATCAAGCCGAGTGTCATCACGTCGCTGTTCGAGATCACCAGCCTGGACGACAAGAGCGCCGCGGAGATGATGAAGCTCGCGGACCGCATGATGGAGATCGTGGTGCAGGGCCGAAAGACCGGCAGCGGGCGGCGCTACCGCATCAGCCTGATGGCGTCGCCGATCGTGTGAGGCGCGAGCGAACCGCTCACGCCTGTGCGGCGCGACGTCGAATCTCGGCATAGCCCCAGCCAGCACCGACAAGCAGCAGGGATCCAATGCCCGACAGCAGTGCGGCCAGTGTCAAGCGCTTGGCATATCCCGTGGCCACGGCGTTGCGCTGAATCTCGGAGATGGTCACAACCGGGGGCGTCTGCAACGCCACCCTGGCACTTGCCAGCGACATTTCGGCGCCGGAACGCTCCGCGACCGTGGCATTCGAATCCGCACGCAGAGACTGCAGGCGATCGTTGGCAACCTGCACACCCAGCGCCGCCTGCTTCTGATACTCCGCATCGGCACGCGCCGCGGCTGTCTGGGCCAACTGCCTCAGGTCCTCCAGAAGTGGCGGCGCCGGCTCGTTCGCGGAAGCCGTGACCTGCACCAGAACAAGACTGCGGGCCTGCTCGGCCTTGGCGGCCGTGCCCAATTTCTGGAAGTCGATCTGTGGGTTGAATTCGCGCACAGAGTCGCCTCGACGTGCGATGTCCTCCTGCAGTGCGACTACCAAGCCGTCAAGGCTGCCCCGCTCGGTGCGGATGGTGAACAGGCACTGCTCCTGCTTCGCGCCAAGCATCATGCCGACCTGCACGCCCATGCACACCACGAACCACACCACCAGCCACCAACGGCGGTGATAGGCCCACACCAGAGCATCCACAACTGACAGGCCGGGCTGCTCGGCAACCGTCTGGCCCGAGATAAGGTAAACAGGTTGCGGATCCATCGGAAGCATCGCTGTCTCGGGCCTGTCGGTCATGCGCCAAGGAATATGCGATCGCAGCACACGTTGCCAACACGCCTACCCCGCCTGCAGAACCTCAAGCCGCGTCGGAATGCTGTGCAGACTGCCGTGGCGCGTCACGCACAGGGCGGCGGCCCGTGCGGCCTGCTGCAGCGCCTGATGCGGATGCTGCCCGTCCGCAAGCCCCGCCAGAAAGTAGCCGGCGAAGGTGTCGCCCGCGGCGGTCGAGTCGATGGCACTCACCTGCACGGTTGGAATGTGCGAACGATTGCCGCGACTGCTCCACCACGCACCGCGCGAGCCAAGCGTGAGCACGATGCCGGGGCCGGGGTAGCGGGCGTGCAGCGCATCGATCTGCGCGTGCTCATCTTCCTGATCGGTGAGCGTGCGCGCCTCGCCCTGATTCAGCATGATGATGGTTGCCTGCTGCATGGGCCATTCGGCCACATCCGGATGCACGGGCGACGGATTCACCACCAGCGGTGCGCCGCGGCGAGCCATGGCACGGATCACGTGCGCCCCGTCATTCACCATGCCATCGAGGTAGCCGATGTGGCCGCCGCGGCACTGCTCGATGGCGGCGTCGAAGGCATGCAGCGACACATGGCGATCGGCGCCCGGCACCGTGATGCCGAACTCGCTCTGATCGGTGGCCAGATGGATCACCACCTCGGCGGTGCTCATCTCGGGCTTGCGCGCCACACGGTGAATGTCCACGCCGGCGTCGGCCAGTTCCTTCAGCGCCCGGTCGCCATCACCGCCAACCGCGGAGACCAGCTCCACATGCGCACCGGCGCGGGCGGCGGCCACCGACACATTGGCGCCCTTGCCTCCCACGCTGTGGGTGACCGCGGTGGCCATCACGCCCTGACCCGCATGCGGCAGGCGCGGCAGATGCAGGGTTCGGTCGTAGGTGATGGATCCGAAAACCACGATGCGCTTCATGGAAATGAAAATCTACCCCGCAATTCAGGGTTTCCGCTTGCCGAGAGGCGGGATTCAGCGAATCCTGTGGTATCTGGAAACGACCCGTGCGCTGGATGTCAAACGCGACATCTTCCCGCACGGCAACGCCCGGACGACCGACCGCGCGGAACGCGATCGGGCGATGTGCGTCGCGGTTCGCCGCGGCGGTGTGCAGCCTGGCGGCGGGCCGAATTGCCCCGCGACAGCCGGGAAGGGCGCTTTCCTGAAGGAGGTTGTCCAGTGACGCAATCCAAGAATTCGAAGGGTTTGCCACGGTAACACCGTGCACCCGACGGGCTCCGCACCAGAAGTGCGACCCGTGTGAAACACGCCCGCCCGCGCGCCCTGTGGCCGCGGGCGGGTGACTTTTTGGGGGATCCCCGATTGGCGGCCCGATGATGGCTGCATGAGCAAGCCCCTTCCTCCGATTTCCGATGCGCACATTCAGGCAGGCCTCGACGCAGCGATCGCGCAGGCGGAGAAGGGTTGGCGCGAAGGCGGCATTCCCATCGGCAGCGCGCTGCTGGATGAGCATGGCGTGATCGTGGCGATCGGACACAACCAGCGCGTGCAGCAGGGCGATCCCACCGCGCACGCCGAGGTGGACTGCATCCGCAACGCGGGCCGCCGCCGCGACTGGAGCCGCTGCACGCTGATCAGCACCCTGAGCCCCTGCCAGATGTGCACCGGCACGGCGGTGCTGTTCAAGATTCCGCGCGTGATCATCGGCGAGAACAAGACCTACCTGGGCGGCGAGGACTGGATGAAGGAGAAGGGCATGGAGGTCCGCGTGCTGCAGGACCCCCGCTGCATCGCGCTGATGGAGCGCATGAAGCGCGAGAAGCCCGACCTGTGGGCCGAAGACATCGGCGAGTGACCGATATGAGGGACGGGGGTCTGTATCGGACCCTGCGCGAGCGCGTCCGATACTGACCCCCGTCCCTGTTACGCGGACCAAATGAAACGCGCGGGCACGTGGCCCGCGCGTTTGAGTTTCACGGTTGTGAAGCGCTTCAGTTGGCGCGGAACGCGGCCTTGAAGGCCTTGACCGCCGCGAGGAACTGATCCTCGATGCCCTTGAAGCTCTTCTTCTCCACCAGCTGATCGCGCAGCGCCTTGTTGGGGCCACGGAAGTTCTCGAGCAGTTCGCGCTCGAACTTCGGCACGGCGTTCACCGGCACGTCATCGAGGATGCCCTTGCTGCCGGCGAAGATGCTGATGCACTGGTCGATCACGTCGAACGGCGCGTACTGACCCTGCTTCAGCAGCTCCACCATGCGACCGCCGCGGTCGAGCTGGCGCTGGCTGGCGGGGTCGAGTTCGGTGCCGAGCTGCGCGAACGCCTCGAGCTCGCGGTAGCTGGCCAGGTCGAGTCGCAGCGAGCCGGCCACTTCCTTCATGGCCTTGATCTGGGCGTTGCCACCCACGCGGCTCACCGAGATGCCCACGTTGATGGCGGGGCGCACGCCTGCGGCGAACAGTTCGGGCTGCAGGTAGATCTGACCGTCGGTGATGGAGATGACGTTGGTCGGGATGTACGCCGACACGTCGCCTTCCTGCGTCTCGATGATGGGCAGCGCGGTGAGCGAGCCGCCGCCGTTCTCGGCGCTGAGCTTGGTGGCGCGCTCGAGCAGACGGCTGTGCAGATAGAACACGTCGCCGGGATACGCCTCGCGTCCGGGCGGACGACGGAGCAGCAGCGACAGCTCGCGGTAGGCCACGGCCTGCTTCGAAAGATCGTCGTACACGCACAGCACGTGCTTGGGGGTCTTGCCGTCCTTGCCCTGCCACATGAAGTACTCGCCCATGGCGCAACCGGCGTACGGTGCGATGTACTGCATGGGAGCGCTGGTGCCCGCGCCTGCGGCCACCACGATCGTGTACTCCATGGCGCCGTTCTTCTTCAGCGTGTCCACCACGCCGGCGATGGTCGATTCCTTCTGACCCACGGCCACGTACACGCACACCACCGCGTCGGGGGTGCCCCAGTACTTCTTCTGGTTGATGATGGCGTCCAGGCACACGGCGGTCTTGCCGGTCTTGCGGTCGCCGATCACCAGCTCGCGCTGGCCACGGCCCACGGGAATCATGCTGTCGACGGCCTTGATGCCGAACTGCAGCGGCTCCTTCACCGGCTGACGCTCCTTGATGCCGGGCGCCACGATGTCCACCTTCATGGTGGTGGTGGCCTTGATGGCCGGGCCGCCGTCGATGGCGTTGCCCAGCGGATCCACCACGCGGCCGAGCAGTTCGGGGCCGGCGGGCACTTCGAGCAGACGGCCGGTGCTGCGCACGGTGTCGCCTTCGCGCACGCGGTTGGCCTCGCCGAACAGCACTGCGCCGACCATGTCGGTTTCCAGGTTCATCACCTGGCCGGTGATCACGCCACCTTCGGCGTCGAACTCGACCAGCTCGCCGCTCATGACCTTGCTCAGGCCATACACGCGCGCGATGCCGTCACCGACCTCGACCACCTGGCCGACTTCGGAGACTTCCAGCTTCTGGCTGAACTGCTCGATTTCCTTCTTGATGACGGACGTGATCTCGTCGGTCTTGATCTTCATGGTTGCACCTCTGTGGGGGTTCGTGTGAGTCGGGGTTCAGCGGCCGGAGCCGCCATCGATGAATCGTTCGGGCTTGGCGGCCAGGTCGGTGCGCGCGGCATCGAGCATGGCGGCCTGCATGCGACGCAGGCGAGTGGCGACGCTGCCGTCGATCAGCTGGTCGCCGATGCGCAGCTTGATGCCGCCGATCATGGCGGCGTCGGCGTAGCTGTGCAGCACGGCTTCCTTGCCGAAGGCGCTCTTCACGCGCGCCTTCACGGCGGTGGCCACCTCGTCGGGCAGCGCACCACCGTTGACGGTGTACACATCGACCTCGACCTTGCCGAAGCGCTCCTGCAGCAGCTGATCGAAGGCGTCGCCGATCTCGAGCAGGTGGCCGAGGCGACCCTTGCGGCTGAGCACCATCACGAAGTTCAGCAGCAGGTCGCTGACGTTGCCCTTGAGGATGCGCTGCAGGCTGGCCTCGCGCTCCACGCGGTCAAGCATGGGGCTGGCAAGGAACTCGCGGAACTTCGCATCGGCGCGAGCGGCTTCGCACAGCGCATCGAGCTCGCCGCCCATCTGGGCCGGCGCGTCGGCGCCCTGCTTGAGCGACAGCTCGAGCAGGCTGGTTGCGTAGACCTTGGCGACGGCGTCGACGTGGGTGGACATGGTCGTCTCGTGTGCTGGCTCAGCGGCTGCTGAGCTCGCTCAGGCTTTCCTCGACCAGACGCTTCTGGTCGCCGGGCTGGATCTCGCGCTTCAGGATCTTGCCTGCCACGGTGGTGGCCAGGCCGGCGGCCATCGCATGGATCTCGCTGATCGCGGCGCGCTTGGCGCCCTCGAGCTCCTGCGTGGCGCGGTTCTTCATGTCCTCGAGTTCCTTCGCAGCGGTGGCGCGAAGCTCCTCGGCCTGACGCTCGGCTTCGGCGCGCGCCGCACGCACGGTGCGGTCGGCCTCGGCGCGGGCTTCCTCCAGGCGCTTCTCGAACTCCACCTGCGCGGCCTTGGCCTTGGCCTGCGCGGCCTCGGCTGCACGGATCTCGCCCAGGATCTTGTTGTTGCGGTCATCGAGGCCCTTCACGATCTTGGGCCACACGAAGATGGCCAGGAAGGCGAAGGCGAGCAGGAACACCACGATCGCGGTGGCTGCCGGAAGGGCGTCCAGCTTGATCAGCTCAGGCGAGGCGCCTTCGGATGCCAGCATCACGATCGGTGCGAAATTCGCAGTCATGGACAACTCCGCGAAGGAGAGAAGGGAAAGCCTCCCCGGCGCGAGGCCGGGGAGGCCGGTTCAGACGGAAAGGCTCAGGCCTTGTTGAAGCCGAGCAGACCAACGACCACCGCGAAGAGGGCAACGCCTTCCACGAGGGCCGCGGTGAGAATCATGTTCACGAAGATGCGGCCGGCCATCTCGGGCTGGCGAGCGATGCTCTCCACCGCTGCGCTGCCGATGCGGCCGATGCCCCAGCCTGCGCCCAACACGGCCATGCCGGTGGCGAGACCAGCGCCGAGGCCGGCGAGGCTGCTGCCGGTGGCGGCGGTGGCGCCGTCCGCGGCGAGAGCGGGGTTCGAGGCGAACAGGAAGGCGCCGATGGCGGCAACGAGAGCGAGCTTCATGGTCTTCATGGGTCTGGTCTCCGTAGGTAAGAGTCGGTCAGTGCGGCTCCGTGCCGCAATGTTCGGTCCGCCGCGGACGCCCGCGGACGGTTTCGTTCAGTGGTGGGCCTCCGCCGCGGCGTGCCCGTGTTCCTCGTGATGCTCTTCGCCGTGCTCCTCGTCGTGATGGCTCATCGTGCTGATGAACACCGCGGTGAGGAACATGAAGATGAACGCCTGCAGGAAGGCGACGAACACCTCGAGGAAGAAGATGATGAGCGCGAAGCTTCCGCTGGCCGCCGTGATGGCGCCCACCGAGAAGGTGCCCAGGCCGCCCTTGGCAGCCATCAGGCCGAACATGAGCAGCGTGGCCATCAGCGTGTGGCCACCCACCATGTTGGCGAAGAGTCGGATGGCGAGCGCGATCGGCTTGATGAACATGCCGAGGAACTCCACCACGAAGATCACGGGAATGACCAGGTACAGGCCCTTGGGGCCGCGCACCAGATCGCTGCCGCCGCACAGATGCTCCAGCCAGCCGCCGAAGCCCAGCTCGCGGAAGGAGTGGATCTGGATCACCGCGAAGCAGATCGCGGCAAGGCCACCGGTGACCATCAGGTTCGCCGTGGCGGTGCCGCCGAACAGGATGAACTCGTCACCATCCGGCACGCCGAAGCTGTGCTTCAGCATGTGCTGGATGTCTGCGAAAGGCAGCAGGCCGAACAGGTTCACCACCAGCAGGAAGAAGAACAAGCTGAGCAGGAAGGGCAGGTAGCGGCGCGTCTGCGCCTCGCCCATCACCGGCACCAGCATCTGGTCACGCAGGCCGACCACGATCGCCTCGACGAACTGACCCAGACGGCTCTTCGCGATGAAACGCTCGGTGCCCTGGCCTTCCGATCCGGTCTGGATGCTCTTGGCGGCGCGCCACAGCAGGAAGCACACCAGCAGGCCCGAGAAGATGATCACGACGCAGCTCACGGGCACGCCCGCATCCTGCGTGAAGCGCCATCCGCTCCAGGCGGCTGGAGCCTTCACGCCGTACATCGGCTTGTCAACGACGTGGCCGAGTGGATTGTCGCCGCTGGCGAGGAGGAAGTTCATGAGTGGTCTGGTGGCGAGTTCGAGGTGCTGATCCGTCGCGCGGAAGTCGCCGCCGCGGCAAGAACCGTTCTCGCAATCACCGCGGTTTCAACCGCAAGCGACACGAGGTAGGTACCGGCCAGGGCGAGGAGGAATCCCTCCGCCGAAGGGGGGCGGGAGTATAGCAATAGGGCCAGAAACGGCGTTCCTATGAAGCGAATCACGGTTGCGGCAAGCCAGCGCGTGCTCCACTCGGAGGGTGTGCGGGAGGCCCACGGCGCGAGGATGAGCAGCCCGACCAGCATGACGCAGGACGCCAGAATCGCTCCAAGTGCTGCAGAGGAAGAGACTTCTGTGTTCCACAGGCCCAGTGGAGCAATCAGCAGCGCCCCACCAACGCACCCGACCGACGCCACGAGCCAACTGCCTGCGACCGCCAGAAAGTTCAGGCGGATCGGCGTTTCAGCGGCTGGCGGGGTCATGGGGTTCCTTGTTTCGGCGCTCCGGCGGGCGGCGATCCAATTCGGCGTTCATTTTCCAGGCGCTCCGGACAAGCGTGTACACGCCCACCAGCACGCCAGCGGCGCTGCCGATGGTGACGCCCCAGTCACCCTGACCGCGCCAACGGTCGATCAGCCATCCGATCAGCAGACCGGCGCCCACCTGCGAGACGGATTCGAAGCCGATGCCCATCATGCGATAGCCCATGCGCACTTCCTCGCGCTCGCGCTTGGAGGGCTTGGGGGTCTGACGGCCGTCGGGCATGGGCCGAAACCTACCCGAGGCGGCTAGGATGGGGGCCTGCCATGGCCATCCGTGATGACGAAATCGTGAATGTCTCGATCAAGCCCCTCTCGCGCTCCGAGAGCCTGTTCGTGCCCGAGGTGTTCAAGGGCCTGGGCACCACGCTCCGGCACGCCTTCGAGAACTTCGGCCGCAACGGCTCGAACAAGAAGAACATCTGGGTGCTGCAGTACCCCGAGCAGAAGCGCGACGATCGGCCCGTGGAAGAGGGTGGCCAGTACAAGCCGTATTTCCGCGGCGTGCACCGCCTGAACAAGGACGAGGACGGACGCGTGCGCTGCGTGGCGTGCTTCATGTGCGCCACCGCGTGCCCCGCCAACTGCATCCACATCGTGGCCGATGCCAGCCCGTGGGAGGATCGCGAGAAGTATCCGAAGCAGTTCGACATCGACGAGCTGCGCTGCATCTACTGCGGCATGTGCGAAGAGGCCTGCCCCTGCGACGCGATCGAACTCACGCCGCACTACGAGGTGACGGGCCTGTCGCGCAACGAGCTGATCTTCGACAAGTCGAAGCTGCTGCAGGTGTACGACGAGACGGTCGGCGAGAAGCCCATGTAAGTCCGATACAAGGGACGGGGGTACGTATAGGACGCGAGTGCAACGCGCGAAGGTTGTTCCTTAGGGTCTAAACACGGCGCCGATAAACACCCCCGTCCCCTGTATGGCCCCTGTATGGGACGCTCAGCGCTTCTTGCCGAACAGGTCGCCCAGCGCGCCGCCGATCCCCTTCTCGACGCCGTCGAGGATGTTGCCGCCGGCACCCTTGGGCAAGTCGACCTCGGGGCTCACATCCATCTTCAGGTTGTTGGAACCGTCGAGCGGTCCGGTGAAGCTCACCTTCACCTGCAACGCCTGCTGAATCGTGTCATTGGACTTGCCGAGCGCGTTGTTGATGCTGCCAAGCACCTTGGCCATGCCGGGAATGCTCGCCATGACGTTGGTCACGCTGCTGGCCGGGTAGCGGATCGTGATGGGTTCGGCGAAGGCAGGCGAACGCCGCAGATCGATGCGCGCGTCGCTCAACAGCGTCTGCTGCCAGCCGCTGTTGCCCAGACGTCCCACCTGCACCTTGAAATCGCGATAGGTCAGCACGCCCTGCGCGATCACGCCGTTCAGCGGCGAGATCAGGCCGGGAACGGTCTTGCCCTGCGTGCCCTTGATCATGTCCATCACGCCGAGGAACTGCGCGCTCTTCTCCATCTCCACCTCGCCGATGTCCACCGTGAAGTTGGCGTCGAGTTGCGCCATGTCCACGGGAATGCCGATGCGCGCCGCCGACACGGTGGCCTGAATCGGCCGACCGTCGGTGGTGCGCATGTCCGCCAGCAACGGGTTGATGGGTCGAAGAATGCGCGCGCGGAAGTTCTCGTCAGGTTGCAGCGTCGCGGTGATCGGCGCATCGGGCGCCACGCTGAACACGCCGCCCGACAGCCGCCCCACCGGCATCTGCACGTTGACCAGCGGGCTGGTGAAGGTGCCCTTGAAGAAGTCCTCCTTGGCGTTGCCGGACTTGCCGGCGAGGTCCACCGTGAACACCGGACCCAGCATGTCGACCAGATAGCCGTCCATGCCCGCGAGCTGATCCGCCACCGCGGTTGGGAAGTCCTTCACGTTCACCGCGGCGACCACGCTGCCCTCACCGATGGCAATCTGCTTCTGCGCGTTCAGCAGATGCTTGGTCTCCAGCGACACGCGCATGGGCGCAGGCGCACTGCCCTGCGCCGACAGCGAACCCGTGAGCAGCACACTGGTGCCCACACCGCCCTGCGAGAGCAGCTTGAGTTCGTTGGCGCCGAAATCGAGCGCAGGCCCATTCTCGGGCTGCACCTTCCATGGTTCAAGCCGCACGAAGACATCCAGGTTGGAACCCTGCGCGAGCACCTGCGGCGTGCCTTGCGCGTTGGCCGGCAGCGTGCATGCGTTCACGGTGGCCGCCAGGCTCATGACGTCGCAACCCTTCACCGGAAGGTTCATCTGCTTGAGCA
>CAIPQY010000019.1 GCA_903867275.1 uncultured bacterium
CGCCACCGCGAATCTGGCCAGCACGTGCGACCTGCGCGAGCAATACGCCTTCGAGGCGCGCATGCGCAGCGACACCTTCACGCCCGTGCTGCAGATGCTGGCCGAACAACAGCGCGTGCTGCTGCTTGCGCGCAGCTTCGCCACCGGACGCTTTCATGATCACCCACTGCCGATCGGCGCAACCGAACCCATCGATGCGTCACTGCGCCAACTCGCGGATCGATTGGACGCCCTGGGAACGCACTTCACGGAGAACACCGACGCACAGGCATGGCAACCCTGCAATGTGCCCACCCCCGCCACCGTGCGCGCCGCGGCCGTGGCCAACGGCTGCAACGCGCAGGATGTGGCGCGACTGATCTATCGCCGCGACGCGCTGGCCTTGCTCGAGGAATCGGTGGTTCGCGCCCACACCGCCGCGCGACGCAACTTCATCTGGCATCACGGGGAGCTTCACAGCGGCATCGAGATGTTCGACGGAACGCGGACCTACGCGCAGGTGTTTCCTATACTCGCCGACGAGCCACGATGAAGCGAGCGACGACCAGCGGCCTGCGGAACATCGTTGCAACCGCGCTGGTGGCGGTTGCGTGCGCAGGCTGCAATCCGAACATCGACGTGGACGGCGCGCTGATTCCCGCATGGCTCACCGCCCTGGTGGCGGGCGTGGCGGCTGCGGTGGGCGCTCGATCGCTGCTGATCCGCTGGGGCGTGGACCGGCATCTGGTGGCGCGGCCGTGGGTGTACGTCAGTCTCACCATCACCTTCAGTGGCCTGCTGTGGCTCCTCTTCTTCAGAACCTGACGCATGCCTGACGCCCCCGCACAGGATGCAGCCTCGACACAGCGCGTGCAGCGTCTGCAACGCCTGGGTCGCATCGTGTCGTATGCGTCGATCGCGGCGGGCGTGATCACCCTGCTGGTGGTGTGGAACCAGATCCAGCGCTACCCACGAACCGACGATGCGTACCTGCGCGCCAACACCGTCGGCATGGCGCCGCGCGTGTTCGGACAGATCGTGGAACTGCCGATCCGCGACAACCAGATCGTGCATGTGGGCGACCTGCTGTACCGCATCGACCCGCGGCCCTACGAGGTGGCGCTGGCGCGCGCCGAAGCGAAGCTGGCGGTGGTCGACTTCGAGGTGCGCGCGCTGAGCGACGCCGTGAAGGTGGCCGATGCCAAGATCGAGACCGCACGCGCCGACGTGGCACGCGCGGCCGCCGAGGTGAACCGCCGCAAGGCCGACGTGACGGCCGCCAAGGCGCGCGCCGACTACGCCGAGGACTACCTCTCGCGCGTGAAGCCGCTGCTGGAGCAGCAGTTCATCACCGCCGACCGCGTGGCGCTGGCTGAAAGCGATGTGCAGGCTGCCAAGGCCAACGTGGCCGCGGCCGACGCGGGCGTGGTGAACGCCGAGGCCACCGTGGTGGCGACGCAATCCGCCGTGGTGAGCGCGGAGGCCGAGCAGAAGCAGGCGCGCAACGCGCTGGCGCAGCTGGGCGACATGAACGTGCGCGTAGCAGCGGCCAAGGTGGAGGTGGACGACGCCAAGCTGAACCTGCAGTACTGCGAGGTGCGCGCCAGCGTGGAAGGATGGGTGACCAACCTCAACACCAACGTGGGAGCCTTCGTGAAGGTGGGCGACACGCTGTTCTCGCTGGTGCAGAACACCGAGTGGTGGGTGATGGCCAACTTCCTGGAGACCGAGATCGAGCAGATCCGCGTGGGCCAGGAGGTTGCGGTGTACATCTACGCCTATCCCGGCCACCGCTTCAAGGGAACGGTGCAGGGCATCGGTTGGGCGCTGTACCAGGCCAACGGCGCCACGCAGCAGTCGCTGCCCGACGTGAAGCCCACGCTGAACTGGGTGCGTCTGGCGCAGCGATTCCCGGTGCGCATCACGCTGGAACCCTTCGACGCGCAGTACCCCTATCGCATGGGCGCCACGGTGACCGCCGTGGTGAAGACCGAGGGACGCGATCCGGTGCTGGAGCAGCTGGGCCTGATCGGCTCGCCGTTCCGTGCATCCAGCGGATCGTTCCCGGCGTCAGGCTCGGGCCCCACCGCGCCATCGAAGTGATGGGTTGATTCAGCGCGTCGCGCCGATGTTGCCGGGGCCGGCACCCGACGCATAGATCAGGTTGGCGCTCGACACCAGCAGGTCGCTGCGACTCTCGATGCGCTGGGCGCGTGCCTTGAAAAGGTCGCGCTCGGCATCCAGCAGTTCAGGCAGCGTGCTCAGGCCCATTTCATACGCGCGCTTCACCGCATCGAAGGTGTCGATCGCCGCCACCAGCAGCGCCTTCGCCGCGTCGTACTGCGCGCGATCGCTCTGCAGCGTGTAGTAGGCACGCCACACCTCGTCGGCGGCATCCAGTCGCGCCTGCGCGAGCTTGGCCGCGGCGGCGGCGCGATTGGCGCCCGCCTCGAACAGCGCCGCGTCACGTGCACCGTTGTCGTACAGCAGCCAGCGGCCACCCAGAAAGATCTGGCCATCGAAGCCCCAGCCCTTGCCCGCGATGCTGAAGCCCTCCACGTAGTAGTCGTAGAAGCTGGCGCCCACCGTGCCGCGCGTGACCACCTGCGGCATGAATTCCGCCTGCGCACGCCGCACCTCGGCCTCGCGCGCGCGAAGGTCAAGCACGGCCGACGCCAGATCCGGTCGCTGCGCCAGCGCCTGATCGATGATGCCGTCGATGCCCGCGGTGACCACCGGCGGCACATCGGCCTCCGCCGTCGCATCGATCGGCAGCGAGGCACTCACCGGGAAACCGGCACGCGTGCGCAGATCACCCTCGGTCACGAACACCTGCGCACGGCGCTTCTCCAACGCATACAGCGCCTCGGCGTAGGCCTGGCGCGCGATCAGCGTTTCCGGCCGCGTGGCCAGACCCTGCGTGAGCCGCGATTCCGTGGCCTTCAGCACGCTTCGCGCGGCCACCACATCCTGCTCGGCGGCGGTGCGAAGACCGATCGCCGCCTCCAGCTTGAAGTACGCGCGCTGCACCTCGTACACCACGCGCTGGATGGTGCGGTCGTGCGTGGTGTTCGCCGAAGCCAGCTCGGCGCGCGCACGATCGGTGTCCGCGTCGCGGCGGCCGAAGTCGAGCAGCAGCCACGAGGCATACACCTGCGGCGACACGCGGAACTCGCGGTCGGGCATCGCGGAGTTGCCGAAGGCCAGTCCGGGCTGGTCGAAATAGTCGCCACCTGCCTCCACGCCGATGTCGGGACCGTACGCGGCAAGCGCCTTCTGCTCGCGCGCCGCGGAGGCGCGTGCACGATGCCACGATTCACGCGTGGCTGGGTTCGCTTCCAGCGCCGCGGCGGCCAGTTCGGGCAGGCCCCAGATACGCTCGATGCCGGGGCCGGGGCCTTCC
>CAIPQY010000020.1 GCA_903867275.1 uncultured bacterium
AGGGCGAGGTGCGCTATGCGGCGGACTACCTGCGCAGCGCGGCGGAGCAGTCGCAGGCCCTGCAACAGGAGGTGTTCGATGCGCGCCGCCCCGGCGTGCGCGCGATCGCGGTGCCGGAGCCCGTTGGCGTGTGCGCCATCATCACGCCATGGAACTTTCCGATCGCCATGCTGGCGCGCAAGGCTGCCCCGGCCCTGGCGGCGGGATGCACCGTGGTGGCGAAGCCCGCCGAAGAGACGCCGCTGTCGGCCCTGGCGTTCGCGGAATTGCTGCTTCAGGCCAGTGTGCCCGCGGGCGCGTTGAACGTGGTCGCCGGCGATGCCCCCGCCATCGGAGCCGCGTGGCTTGCGGATCCGCGCGTGCGCAAGCTCTCCTTCACCGGCAGCACCGACGTGGGACGCCTGCTGATGCGCGGCGCGGCGGAACAGGTGATCCGTTGCTCGATGGAGCTCGGTGGCCATGCGGCGTTCATCGTGCTTGAAGGCGCCGATGTGCACGCCGCGGTGCAAGGTGCGCTCGCCGCCAAGTTCCGCAACGCCGGCCAGAGCTGCATCAGTCCCAACCGCCTTCTGGTGCATCGATCGATCGCGGGCGCGTTCACCGCGCAACTGGCCCTTGCCGCTGCGGACCTGATGGTGGGGCCAGGCACGGACCCGGCCACGCGCGTGGGGCCGCTGATCAACGACGAGGCCGTTCGCAAGGCGCGCAACCATGTCGCCGACGCTCTGCAGCGCGGTGCTCGGCTGGTTGTTGGCGGTGACACGCGACGCCTGCCCAACCGCCCGGACCGCTTCTTCGAGCCGACGGTGCTTGCAGACTGCCATCCCGAGATGCTGTGCTTCCGCGAGGAAACCTTCGGACCCGTTGCGCCGGTGATGGCGGTGTCCTCCGCAGATGACGCCATCCGCATCGCCAACGCCAGCCCATGGGGTCTGGCGGGCTACGTGTTCGGCCCCACCGCCGAGGCGGAGCGCGTGGCACGGCAGCTGACCTGCGGCGTGGTGGGCGTGAACGAACCTGCCCCAAGCAACGCCTACGCGCCCTTCGGCGGCGTGAAGTGGAGCGGTTACGGCCGTGAAGGCGGCCATTGGGGCATCGGCGAATACCTGACCACGAAGTATCTGGCCGTGCGCGAGCAGGCCGGCACCCCCTGAAAAGCGACAAGCCCCGGTCGCTCCGTCGAGGCGACCGGGGCTCGTTCATTCGCGATGCATCGACTCACTCGTCGTCGCCGTCGTCGCTGTCCTTGTTGGCCACGGGGCCGTTGGGATTGGCGAGACGCTTCTCCAGCACTTCCTTGCGGATGCGCTCGAGCAGGTCCGGCGACTGACGCAGGAACGACTTGCTGGCCTCGCGGCCCTGACCCAGGCGCGTGTCGCCGTAGCTGAACCAGGCGCCGGCCTTGTCCACCACGCCGTCGGCCACGGCCATGTCGAGCACGTCGCCGGTGACCGAGATGCCCTCGTCGAACATGATGTCGAACTCGGCCTCGCGGAACGGCGGCGCGATCTTGTTCTTCACCACCTTGGCGCGGGTGCGGTTGCCCACGGCGCGCTCGCCTTCCTTGATCTGGCCGATGCGGCGGATGTCCACGCGCACCGAGGCGTAGAACTTCAGCGCACGGCCACCGGTGGTGGTCTCGGGGCTGCCGAACATCACGCCGATCTTCTCGCGGAGCTGGTTGATGAAGATCACGATGCAGTCGCTCTTCGCGATGGCGCCGGTGAGCTTGCGCAGCGCCTGGCTCATGAGACGCGCCTGCAGACCCACGTGGCTGTCACCCATTTCGCCCTCGATTTCGGCGCGGGGAATGAGCGCCGCCACCGAGTCGACCACGATCACGTTGACCGCGTTCGAGCGAACCAGCATTTCGCAGATCTCGAGCGCCTGCTCGCCGGTGTCGGGCTGGCTCACGAGCAACTCGTCCAGGTTCACGCCCAGACGCTTGGCCCACGATGGGTCGAGCGCGTGCTCGGCGTCGATGAACGCCGCGATGCCGCCCCTCTTCTGCGAGTTGGCGATCACGGTGAGCGCCAGTGTGGTCTTGCCGCTTGACTCCGGACCGAACACCTCGACCACGCGACCCTTGGGAAGGCCACGACCACCCAGCGCCAGGTCCAGGCTGAGCGCGCCGGTGGACACGCCCTGGATCACGGGCACATCGTTGCCATCAAGGCGCATGATGCTGCCCTTGCCGTGGGCCTTCTCGATCTGGCTCATGGCCTGCTCGATCGCCTTCAGGCGCGCCTTCTGGTCGGCGGCCGCTTCCTTGCTCATGGGCGCCTTCGCCTCGACGGTGCTCTTGGACATGGACATCTTCTCCGTTGAAATCTTGTCGGCTGAAAGCTTCTCGCTTGCCGAGGCCGGCGCGATCGACGCGACCGCTGCCGCCACCGCAGGCCGAGTTGTAGCGGACATGGGTGCTGCCGTGGCGGCTGGGCCCGCCGGAACGCGCGGTGCGGCGGACACCGAGCCCGGCACCGCCTTGACCGCGCCCTTCACTTCGTTCTTGCCGTTGCTGGATCCGTCCTTCGATGCGATTGGTGCAACCATGATTCGACCTTCCTTGGCTGGCCCTTTGGGCCGGTTGTGGCCTGCGTCTGCAGGCCGGATGTGTGCTGTGCCGCGTTCGGCTTTCTGTTCGGGTGTTGTTCGTACCCGATGTCCTTCGGTCCGTCAACCTTCTGTTCGGTACTTTTTCGGGTACTGAACTTTGGATGGCAGCCTATTGACAGCACACATCATCGCCCCGAAACAGGGCCCTTTTTCGGACACATTTTCGGCTGCCACAAATCCAGGCAGAATCAGTAGTTCGGCGTGGGTGGGCGATAGTCGCTGAGCTTGATCGAACGGAACCACTCGATCGTGCGCTTCAACCCCTCGTCGAGCGCCACCTTCGGCTGCCAATCGAGCTTCGCCTTCGCCAGCGAAATGTCGGG
>CAIPQY010000021.1 GCA_903867275.1 uncultured bacterium
CGCCGCGGACCCGAGGCCGCCGAGAAGTACCGCCGCGCCGCCGAACTGAATCCGGAGAGTGGCCCCGCACGCTGGCGCCTGGGCAACATCGCGCTGGCCGCGCGCCGAATCGACGAGGCGGTGAACGAACTCGAGGCCGCCGTGCGACTGTCACCCGACAACCCTTCGCCGCGCGTGGAACTGGCGCACGCTCGCCTGGAGCGCGGCGAAACCGACGAAGCCGCGCGCCTGCTCGAGGTGCACGCCGAACGCATGCCGCCCGAAAGCGACGAGCGTCTGGAAAATCCGCAGGGCGCCGTTTCGCTGGCCGATCTCATGCTTCGCGCGCATCGCCCGCTTCTGGCCGCGCGCACGCTCACCGCGGCGCTGCGATACCCGTCCTGCGCCACCGATGCCACGCTGATGCGCCGCCTTGCGCTGGCCCGCTACGAAAGCAATGACCTGAGCGGCGGCGACGATGCCAGCCGCGCGCTGCATCGACTGGATGCCCGCGACCGCGCCGCCCCCTACAACCTGGCCCTGTCGGCGCTGCAACGCAACAACCTCACCGAGGCGCGCACCTGGATCCGCACCGGCCTGGCGGCGCACCCGCGCGACGCGGGCATGCGACGACTCATGCTGCGCACATGGATTGCGCGGGCACTGCAGCTGTTCGGCCGAAAGGCCGGGCAGCCATCACGCCGAGCGTGACGTTGAAATCAGTTGGCCGCGTTCGTGAAGGGCAGCAGCGCCAGGTGACGGGCGCGCTTGATCGCCTGAGCCAGGTTCTTCTGCTCGGTGGCGTTCAGTTGGAGGCGCTTGCGGCTGATGATCTTGCCGTTGCCGGTCATCATGCGGCGAAGCTCGTCGGCGTTCTTGTAGTCGACGGGTCCCTTGATGGTGCGGCGTTCGGTCGGTGCGTTGAACTGGCTCATGGTGATTGCGTCCTGGATCTCGGGTTCGAGAGCCCCCGACGGTCGGGGGCGACGAGCCGGGTAGTGTAGCGGAACCCCCGAACCCTTCCAATGCCCCTGATCCTTTCCGACCTGCACCTGGGCCTGGCCCCGCTGGAACCCGCGCAATTGCAGCCTTTGGTGGAGGCCGCCGACGAATTGTGGCTGAACGGCGACACCGCCGAGACCCGCCACCCCCGCTACATGAACCGGGGCACCCGCCTGCTGGCCGACCTGGAGAACCGCTGCGCCCGCGCGGGCACACCCCTGCTGCGACTGGCCGGCAACCATGATCACGACGCCGACCTGCCGCTGCACCGCATGCTGGCCGATGGTCGCGTGCTGGTGACGCACGGCCACGCCTTTCTGCCGTGCATCGCACCATGGTCGGTGTGGGCCAAGGAAGCGCAGCAGCGCTACGACTCGCACATTCGCTCGTTGCCCATGCATGAGCGCGCAAGCATGCAGGCCGCGCTGCATGCCGCCGCAGCCGCAAGCGAGGCCGCATGGACCGACACCACGCGCGAGCGCAAGTTGCACTCGGCCGCCATGCTGCTTCGGCCATGGGCCGTTCTGCAGGTGTTGAAGACGTGGGCCGCGTGGCCTGAACTCTCTGAAGCGTTCGCGGCGGCGCACACGCCCGACGCACGCGTGGTGATCAGCGGCCACTCGCATCGCCGCTCGGTGCATGTGCGCGGCGCACGCACGCTGATGAACACCGGCAGCTTCAACCCACCCTCACGCGCCGCGGCGGTGTGGGTGCGTGGCAATCAGGTGGACTGGATTCCGCTGTCGCTGCGGCGCGATCGCTACGACTTGCCGCCCGAGTCGCGCTGGATCCGCGCCAGCGTGTGACGCATGGCGGAACCGGCCGCGGCCACGGCGTCGGCCTGCACGCCGTGCGTGAAACCAAGCCTTTCCAGCGTGGAAAGCAGCGTTTCGGTTGCCAGGTTGCCCGGGGCACCAGGCGCATACGGGCAGCCACCAAGGCCCGCCGCGCTGCTGTCAAAGCTTCGCACACCGCGCAGCAGCGCGCGCTCCACGCAGGCGGCCGCCATGCCGCGCGTGTCGTGCAGGTGCAGCGTGATGTCGGATGGCTGCAGCAGCGGCTGCATGCCGTCGAGCAGATGATCGATGTCGGGCACCTCGGCTGCGCCGATGGTGTCGCCAAGATCGATCTCGGTGCAGCCCATCGCAAGCAGCCGTTCACTCACGCTGCGCACGGCGGCCGGTGACACCACCCCATCGAACGGGCAGCGCACCACGCAGCTCACGTAGCCACGCACCGGCAAGCCGGCGGCGCGCGCCTGCTGCACCACCGGCAGCAGTCGCGCCAGACATTCGGCGATGGATGCGTTCACGTTGCGCTGACTGAAGCCCTCGCTGGCACTCGCGAACACCGACACCTTGTCCACGCGCGCCTCCAGCGCCGACTGCAGGCCGCGCTCGTTCGGAACCAGCGCCGACAGCACCGTGCCCGCGCGACGCGTGGCCTGACGCATCACCTCGGCGCCGTCGGCCAGCTGCGGAACCCACTTTGGGCTCACGAAACTGGTCACTTCGACTTCCGGAAATCCCGCGGCAATCAGCGCATTCACGAAGGCCACCTTGTCGGCCACCGGCACCTGCGCACGCTCGTTCTGCAGGCCATCGCGCGGGCCCACCTCGGTCACGCGCACCGTGCCGCTCATGACTTGCGATCCTGCTGCAGCGACTGCAATTCGGCCTGCGCACGCTTGCGCTCCTCACGCAGCGCGCGGCGGATCAGCAGCCCCACCACCACCGCCACGATCACGGTCAACACCGCGGCCGCCACGAACAGGATCATCTCGGGCTCCACCGACCAGCGCACATCGGGCTGCACGGATGCATCCGTCGGTTGCTGCAGCAGGTTCACGCGGCACCTCCAGGCAGAAAGCGCAGCGTGGGCTGCACGACCGCCGTGGTCCAGTCGCCTTCGGCTGCCACACGCACGCGCGTGCCGGGTTCGCCCTGCGCGTACTTCAACATGGCAAAGGCCACGCACGCGCTGCCAAGCATGGGTGCAGGCGCGCTGCTGGTGATGGTGCCCACCGCTTCGCCTTCGGCGGCTTCCAGGTGCACCGTGGCGCCGCTCACCGGCAGTCGATCGCTCTCCATGCGCAGCGCCACCAGACGCTGCTTGGGCTTGCCCAGGCTTTCCATGCGGGCCACCACTTCCTGACCCAGATAGCAGCCCTTCTTGAAGCTGACGCGACGCGAAAGCAGGCCGGTTTCGTGCGGCAGCGCCTCGCGGCCGAAATCCACCAGGAACAGCGGCGTGCCGCCCTCGACGCGCGCCACATTGAAGGCGTGCCAGCCGATCGGACGCACAGGCGCTTCAAGCGCGGAACCAGCCGCAAGCAGCGCATCGAACACGCGCGCCACCACTTCGGTTGGCATGAACAGTTCCACGCCTGGCACGCCCGCCTGATCGCGGCGCGCCGCATGCACGGGGTGCCCCGCCACCTGCAGCGCCACACAACGCAGATCACTCGACAGCGCAGCGGCCTTCGCGTCGATGGTGCCAAGCAGCACAAGCGCGGCCGCGCCATGCAGCGACATGCGCGCAAAGGCGGCGGTGGCATCTTCCACCTGCACATCCTCGCTGAACACGAACGCCTGCAGTTCACTTGCCGAACTCGCCGCGGCGAAGCGATCCACATCCAGCAGCATCGCGTCGCCGAAGTCGGCCAGCAGCAGGTCGGCCTGCACGCGACCCTTGCGGTTGAGCCAGAAACTCTCGCGAACACCGCCCGCTTCGAGCCCCTTCAGGTCCTGCGTGACCATGCGCTGCAGGAAGGCCACGCGATCGGCGCCACGCACACGCAGCGTGCCGCGGTGCACGCCGTCCATCACGCCCACGCCGCGACGGATGGCGGCGTATTCCGCGGCGGGCGAGCCAAGATCGGCGGCCATCTCCACGCACGCATCGGCGGCATCGGGGCCATAGGGCATCCACGCAACGGCGGGCTGCAGCGGCGCGGTGTCGGCAAGGCCGGGGCGCGCGGCGGCGGCCACGCTTGCATGCAGGCGCGCGGCCTGATCGGCCACGCAGCGTTCAAGTTGGTCGTGCAGTGGTGAGGGAATCACGCGACGAATGGTACGCAGTCGCCGCACCACGCAGGCGCCACACGCGGTTCAGCCGATGGCGCGAACGGCGTCGATCAGGCGTTTGGCGATGGTTTCGGCGGCATCCACGCGTTGCCGCGCCGCCAGCGCCGCGTGCATGCGATCGCGCGCCGGGCCATCCGACAGCAGCGATTCAAGCAACCGCCCCATCACCTGCATGTTCGCCTGCGGCTCGATCGCATCCAGCGCGATCGCCGCAGCGCCCGCCTCCACCAACTCGCGCGCGTTCTCGCGCTGATGCAGGTCGCGGTGATACGGATACGGCACGAACAGGCACGGCACGCGATTGATCTCGGCCTCGGCCACGCTGTTGGCGCCCGCGCGCGTCAGCGCCACATCGGCGGCGCCCCACGCCAGACCCATGCGATGCAGGAAGGGCATCACCACCGCGTGCACGCCGGCGGCTCGGTAGCGCGCGCGCAGCGCTTCCAGATCCGCTTCAGGCATGCTGCCCGTGAGGTGCAGCACCTGCCAGTGCGCAAGCAGCGAGGCATTGCGTTCGGCGAAGTGCGGCGCAAATCGGTTCAGGCTGGTTGCACCCTGCGAGGCGCCGGTGATCAGCAGCGTGTGACGCGCGCCTTCGAGGCCAAGCTGCGTGCGGCACTGTGGCGCATCACTCGGCGCAATCGCGCTGCGGCGCACCGGAAAGCCCGTCACCGCGCCGTCCCATCGCGGAAGGTTGGTGGCACGCATGGCGCTCCACACTTGACTCGCGCGCTTCGCCACCCAGCGATTGGCCTTGCCCGGTGTCGCATCCAGATTCAGCAGCGTCACCGGAATGCCCTCGCGCAACGCGCAACGCACCACGGGCGGCGTGACGAAACCGCCCAGGCTCAGCACATGTCGCACATTGCGATCGCGCATGGCCTGCTTCGCCACGCTGCCCGCCGGTCCGATCGACCGCAGGAATTTCAGCAATGCGCGCGGACGCAGCGACGGCGGCTCGGCCGGCACCTGCACGAAGTCGGCTCCAGCTTCGCGCAGCATGGTGGCGTCGATCGCGCGCCCGCTGCACAGGAACAGCGCACCCACATCGGGCGCCATCGACAGCACGCGCTCGGCCACGGCCAAGCCAGGACTCAAGTGACCACCAGAACCGCCGCCCGCGAAGGCGATCGTCGCGGGCCGGGCGGCATGCACTTCGGTTGCCATGAAAGTCAGGCAGGTTGCGGCATGGCGCCGTCGAGCTCAGGCTCCGCCACGCCAGCCGTCTCCAGCGAGCGGCGACGCGCATCACTGGCGCGCGCGATGGCAGCCACCATGCCCAGGCTGAACGCCGTCAGGATCCATCCCGTGCCGCCGCGACTGATCAGCGGCAGCGCGATGCCCTTGGTGGGCGCCAACCCCGTGACCACCGCCACATTGATCAGCGCCTGCAGCGTGACCGTGAGCGTGAAGCCAAGCGCCACCAGCGACTCGAAGTTGGTAGTCAGGCCCACGCGATGCTCGCTGCCATCGGCCGCACGCACCTTGGCGGTGCTGGTGGCGATGGCCAGGCCGGTCAGCGCCAGCATGACGAACAGCGCCAGGATGCCGATCGCGCCCACGATGCCCAATTCCTCGCACGCGATGGCATAGATGAAGTCGGTGGTGGCTTCGGGCAGGTAGCCGAACTTCTGGATGCCGTTGCCAAGGCCACGCCCGGGCAGTCCGCCGCCGGCGATGGCCGCCATGCTCTGGATCACGTGGTAGCCCTTGCCCTGGGCATCCTTGTAGGGATCCATGTAGGCCATGATGCGGTTCATGCGGTACGGACTGGTGACCACCAGTCCCACGAACGCCGCACCCGCCGCGGGCAGCAGCAGACCCACGTGCCACAGGCGCACGCCAGCGGCCACCAGCATGCACAGCGACACCATCACGATCAGCACCGCGGTGCCCAGATCCTCCACCGCCACCAGCGCGGCGATGAAACTGACCAGCGCGAACGGCGGCACGAAACCCTTCCAGAAGGTGCCCAGCGCACCCGTGCGACGGCAGCAATGCCACGCCACGATCAGCGGCACGCCCCACTTGGCGATCTCGCTGGGCTGCAGGCCGATGGGTCCGATCGAAATCCAGCGGTTGGCGCCATTCACCTCGCGACCGATGCCCGGCACATGCACCAGCACCAGGCCCAGAATGATGGTTCCCAGCAGCCACGGAATGGGGCTGGACCACCCGCGGCGCGTGAAGATGCCTTCCACCCGCACCAGCGTTCCCAGCCACAGGAAGATGACCGCCGCCACCGCGAACATGGTGTTGCGGCCGATCAGCAGCTCCTGAATGGTGGTGCCTGGGCCGCCGGCCGTGGTCAGGCTGGCGCTGTTCACCAGCACGGTGCCGGTCACCAGCAGGGCGATCACCAGAAACAGCAGTCCTTGTCCGGGGCGCATGGAACTCGTGTCATCGGCTTGCCACCCCTCCGGACGGCAAAAACCGGGGTGGGAATCCGCCTTCCCCTAGACTCGCCCCCTTCCCCATGAGCGGCGTCCCTGTCTATCTCGAAACCTTCGGCTGCCAGATGAACGAGCTCGACTCCGAGCTGGTGCGCGGGCAGCTCATGCGCCTGGGCTACGCCTTCGTAGATGACCCCGATCAGGCGCAGGTGGTGCTGTTCAACACCTGCAGCGTGCGCGAGCATGCCGAAAGCAAGGCCTACAGCCGCATCGGCATCGTGGGCAAGCGCAAGGCACAGGGCGAACAGGTGCTGCTCGGGGTGCTGGGCTGCATGGCCGAGCGCGACGGTCTGGACATGCTGCGCCGCTATCCGCAGGTGGATGTGCTGTGCGGCCCGGGCGAACTGGATCGCCTGCCCGCCCTGCTCGATGCCGCGCGACGCAGCGAGGCCGCCAGTCAGGTGGAGCGCGTGGCGCTGGCGGGCAACCGCACGCGTCGAAGCGCGGTGCTGAGCGCGGTGCAGGATGATCTGGAGACGCTCGACCTGTCGCGCGCCTTCGATCCCGACGCCGAGGGCCGACGCAAGCACAGCGCGCAGGTGCGCATCACGCGCGGCTGCAACAAGTTCTGCACCTACTGCGTGGTGCCCTACACGCGCGGCGCCGAGGTGCACCGACCGCCCGATCACGTGATCGAGGAGTGCAAGCGCCTGGCCGATGCCGGCGCCATCGAGATCACGCTGCTTGGCCAGACGGTGAACCACTACCGCTACGAGCACGGCATGGCCGTCACCGTGGGCGGGCGCGAGGCGCCGCAGATCGGGCCGGGCCTTGCCGCATTCCGCTCGGAGATTCCCGCTGGAAAGCGCGTCACCACCTTCGCGCGGCTGCTGCAGCGCATCCACGACGAGGTGCCCGCGATCCAGCGCCTGCGCTTCGTCACCAGCTATCCGCGCGACTTCGGTCGCGACATCCTGGAAGTGATGCGCGACTGCCCGCGCATCTGTCGCTACCTGCACGCGCCGGCGCAGAGCGGCAGCGACCGCATCCTTGGCCTGATGAACCGCGGCTACACGCGCGCCGAGTACGAGGCCTTCGTGCAGGGCGTGTTCGAGGTGCTGCCCGATGCCACGCTCGCGGGCGACATCATCGTGGGCTTCCCCGGCGAGACCGACGCCGACTTCGAGGCCACGTGCGATCTGGTGCGCACGCTGCCATTCAAGAACAACTTCATCTTCAAGTATTCGCCGCGACCAGGCACCATCGCCATCGATCGCTTCACGGACGATGTGCCCGATGAAGTGAAGCGCCTGCGCAACAACCAGTTGCTGGCGCTGCAAACGCACACCAGCGAGCGCGTGCACGCGGCGTGGGTTGGCCGCACCGTGCCGGTGCTTGTTGAAGAGTGCTACGCACCAAGCACGGCGCCATCGCGCACTGCAGGTGGCGTGGAGCTTCGATGGGAATCACGCGAAGCCGCACCCGCACGCAAGGCGTTGCGCGGACGAACGCCAGGCGATCTGATCGTGGCGATGGATGCGCCTGCAGGCACCGCGCCCGAGTCGTTGATTGGCCACATCGTGCATGCGCACATCACGAATGCCTCGGCACTGCTGCTGCACGGCGCGTGCGTGCCCGAAGCCGTCGCAGCGCGCTGAATTGGAAGTCCTGTAAAAACGGCCATAGGGATGCCTGGATGCCGTTTTTTCGGAAACGGCGTGCGCTGCCGGTCATCGCAACCCCATTTCGCCACTTTTTCGGCTTCATGCACTTTCATCGCAACCCGTAGAAGCGATCGTTCGGAAGTTCACTCGACGAGGCTATGACCGGCTGGAAGAGTTTCCAGAAGGTCGAGAGGGAGAAACCGCCTCGTCAACAACTAGATCCTCCTGAAGAGAGGGAAAGGGAAAGAGATGAAGAACTATCTCGTCGCTGCTTCTGCTATCGGTATCGCCGCGTCCGCCTTCGCAACCGTGAGCTCCACGCTCGTGGCCGACACCTACATCGTGAAGGAAGGCTCGGGCGCAAGCGCCAAGTTCTACTCCGTGCTCGACATCTACGCCAAGGGCAACAACGTGGGCGACCTCATCGGTGGCTCCGTGCTCGGCGCGGGTACCCATGGCGTGGTGTTTGCCACCAGCAGCGCCACCGGCGTCACCCGTGACGCTTCGGGCAAGGTCACCGCAGGCGCCGTCACCGGCGACATCTTCGTGCAGGGCGACGGCAGCGGCTGGCTCCCCACCAACAACAGCGGTTCGGCCTGGGACAGCTTCATCGCCGTGGGTAACCGCGGTCAGGGCAATGCCGCCAAGGTGACCAACCGTGCATCCACTCTGAAGGATCAGGGCGCAGCTGCCAACATGACTGGCGGCAGCGGCTTCAGCCAGATGAGCGTGGCCGGCTCCAGCTTCATCGACAGCGGCACCACTGGCGGCTGGTACAGCGCGTTCGGTGGCAACGGCTACAGCACCGCAGGCGCATCGGAGAACCCCTTCGCTCGCGTCAACCTGTACAACGACAGCACGGCAGCCAACTACGCCGATCTGGTTCGCACTGGCTTGACCACCAGCAAGGGTGCGCTGCGAAACGGCGACACCACAGCGAGCGCGGCCTGGACGAACCGCATCGACCCAACCGTGACGAATCTGATTGCGGGCACGATTGGCGTTGGTGGTACCACGCTCGACTTCCACTGGATGATCGGCCGCTTCGCGATCGATGTCACCGGCAAGAGCGCTGCCGAGGTCATCACCATGAACGCGCAGTTCAACATGGTGGGCAAGAACGGCACCGCAGCTGAAACCGGCACCACCTTCACCGGCGCCACCACGGCCGCCTACAAGGTGAGCAACTTCTTCGCCTTCGCGGTGCCCGCACCTGGCGCAGCC
>CAIPQY010000022.1 GCA_903867275.1 uncultured bacterium
CAGAGCGCGGGTCAGTGACGCCTACGGGCGCTGCTGCACCTTCATCGCGCGCTGGATCGATCCATCCAGCTGCAATGCGGCGGCGGAGCGGTGCATGGTGTTGCCCGCCGCGTCGGCCACCGCGTAGGTGAACCCATCCTGCACGGCGAACGCGCCCACGCGACCAGCGTGATCCATGGCCAGCACGCCCACCTGATAGTCGTGCGAGCCCGGCACGCGCTCGATCATGCGATGCACCAGCGCCTCGCACGCCTCCTGTGGCGACCGGCCCATGCGCATCATCTCCACGATCGCGTGTGCGCCAACCGTTCGCAGCACCGCCTCGCCAAGGCCCGTGCACACCGCACCGCCCACGCCACGGTCGGCGTACAGGCCCGAACCGATCACGGGCGAATCTCCCACGCGGCCATGCATCTTGAACGCCAGACCGCTGGTGGTGCTGGCCACCGCCATGGTGCCTGCCGCATCCAGCGCGATCATGGAGATGGTGTCGTGGTTCTCCACATTCACCACCGGCGCGTAGCGACCCTCCTTCTTCCAGGCTTCCCAGCGCGCGCGCTGCTCGTCGTCCAGCGGCGGCTCGTGCACCGCCATGCCCTGCTCGCGCGCGAATCGCTGCGCGCCCTCGCCAACCAGCATCGCGTGCGGCGTGCGCTCCATCACCCAGCGGGCCAGGCGCACCGGATGGACCACGCCGCGCACGCCGGCCACCGAACCTGCGCGCGCGTCATCGAGCATCACGGCGGCATCCAGGGTGACGATGCCGTCGCGATCGGGCCAGCCGCCAAGCCCCACGCTGCGCTGGCCGTTCGAGAGCTCGGTCAGCATGAGCCGGCCTCCACTGCGTCAAGCGCCGTGCCCCCCGCGCGCATCGCCGCAAGCGCGCAATCGTTGGCGGGCAAACCGTGATCCCAGGTGGAAAGCACCTTCATGCGGGCGAGCCTATGAGGGACCACCGGAGCAGTGATCGTGGATTAATTGGTTATCAGACTTCTGCGTCCGAGTGTGCGGGCGAAAGTGATCTCCGAACCGGTGCTGTGCGGCGCTTGCAATTCCTCACAAGTTTGAATTTCACCTCACTTGTTTTTTGCAATTTGATCCATTGGGAGTACGGTGACTCCGTTCCCCCCTGAGGAGTGGCGCGAAAAGGCTGGAGTTCCCTTATGCGCACCGTTCCCACGTGCGCGGCAATCTGCACCCTTTCGCTTGCCGCGCTTGCATCAGCCGACATCTACGTTTTCGACAACGCCGTGTCGTATCAGGCCTTCTGCAACGACATGAATGTCGTCACGCAGACGCAGAACTTCTCCACGTTCTCCGGCAGCTATGTGCCCGGACTGTCGGGCGGCTCCGGCAATTACGCCTGGACCGCAACGGCCGCGAACGGCGTGTTCGTTGACGCGCTCTCGAACGCGCGCACGCAGGCTCAAAGCGACACCCTGGTGTTCACCTTCCTCTCGAACAACGTGTATTCGGTTGGCGGCAACTTCTTCAACCTGAAGGCCGACG
>CAIPQY010000023.1 GCA_903867275.1 uncultured bacterium
ATGCCGGACGATCTTTCCACGCTGCTGAAGCTGGCGAAGATGGTGCACTTCCTGAACCTGCCCGCCGACCGCGACCTGATCGCGGCCAAGATCGCGCGCAGCCGTCGCAGCTTCGCGGGCCAGGAGGCCAACGAGCGCGAGCGCGAGTTCATGTTCGTGCTGGAGGATGCCGACACCGGCAGCGTGGTGGGCACATGCTGCGCCATCGGTCGCGTGGGCTGGCCCGGGTGGCCGCACGTGTTCCTGCAGGTGCGCCGTCGCGAGCACTGGAGCAGCGACCTGCAGCAGGGCATCACGCACGTCACGGTCGAGTTCGGCACCGAGGAGAGCGGTTTCAGCGAGGTGGGCGGGCTGATCCTTGCGCCGGGCTATCGCGGCCACAAGGAGCGCCTGGGCTCGCTGCTGTCGCTGGTGCGATTCCACTTCATGGGGCTGCACCGGGACAAGTTCCACAAGCGCGTGCTGGCCGAATTGATGGGTCCGGTGACGCCGGACAGCCGCACGCTGCTGTGGGAATACCTGGGCCGGCGCTTCATCAACCTGAGCTATCAGGAGGCGGACCTGTTCTGCCAGCACAGCAAGGAATTCATGACCAGCCTGTGGCCGCGCGGCGAGATCCACGCCAGCATCCTGCCGCCGGATGCGCGCGCGCTGATCGGCAAGGTGGGCGAGGAGACGGTGCCGGCGAAGGTGCTGCTGGAGCGGCAGGGATTCAAGTCCACCGACCATGTGGATCCCTTCGACGGCGGGCCGTATCTGGCGGCGCAGCGCGACGAGATTCCCATGGTGAAGGCCACGCGCACCATGAAGTTGACCGCGCTGGCCGCGACTGGCCTGAAGCAGATGGCGTTCGTGAGCTGCACGAGCAAGGAGCACGGATTCCGCGCGGTGCGATGCGCCTGCAGCGTGAAGGGTGCGGCCATCCGCGTGACGAAGGGCGTGGCCGAGGTGCTGCATGCGATGCCGGGCGATCGCCTGGGCGTGACGCTGCTGCCGGATGCGCCCAAGCCCAAGCGTGCGCGCGGAGGTCGCTGAATGATGCACGCGGTCGGCCCTGTGCAGCCGCCATCGGACCTGATCGACGGCGCCTGGCTGCGCCTCGATGGTGCGGGCATCGAGAGCCGCGATCCCGCGAATCCGGATCGGGTGATCTGGAGCGGCGAGCCGCGTGTGCAGCATGTGGACCGCGCGGTGGACGCTGCGCGTCGCGCGTTTCCGGCGTGGCGTGCGCTCGGCTTCGACGCGCGCGCGGCGCTGATGCGCCAGTTCGCCGCGGCGTGCGCGAAGCATGCCGAGCGCCTTGCACAGACGATCACCGCCGAGATGGGCAAGGTGCTCAGTGAAAGCCGCGCCGAGGCGAAGCTGCTGCAGGACAAGGTGGCCATCACGCTGGAGCCATCCACGCTGGCGCGCGTGCGCGACTTCGAGGTGGATGCGGGTGCGGGCAAGCGCGGCAGCTGCCACTTCCGGCCGCTTGGCGTGATGGCGGTGATCGGTCCCTTCAATTTCCCGGCGCATCTGCCCAACGGGCACTGGGTGCCGGCGCTGCTGCTTGGCAACACCGTGGTGTTCAAGCCAAGCGATCGCACGCCGGCGGTGGGGCAGGTGATCGCCGAGATCGCGCAGGAGGCCGGGTTGCCAGCGGGCGTGTTCAACGTGGTGCAGGGTGGGGCGGATGTGGCCGCACGCCTGGTGGCGCATCAGGACATCGATGGCGTGCTGTTCACGGGCTCATTTCCCGTGGGGCGGCGCATCCTGGAGGCGAACCTGGATCGGCCGGGCCGCATGATTGCCCTGGAGATGGGTGGCAGCAACGCGGCGATCGTGTGGAAGGACGCGGACCTGTGTCGCGCCGTGATCGAGTGTGTGCGCGGCGCCTACGCCACCACGGGTCAGCGCTGCACCTGCACGCGCCGCATCATCGTGCACGCAGACATCGCCGAACGATTCATCACGGCCTTCACCAAGGTGGCCAGTTCGCTGGTGGTGGGCGCCGGCACCGACCCCGAGCCGCTGTTCATGGGACCCGTCGTGTCGTGCGCGGCGGCTGACGCCGTGATCGAGCGGCAGTCGGCGCTCGCTCGTGCCGGCGGACGCGTGCTGCTGGAGGCGGCGCGCTTCGACCGCAAGGGATGGTTCGTGGGTCCTGGTCTGGTGGAGGTGCCGCGATTCGAGCGCGCCACGGACTGCGAGACCTTCGGGCCGCTGGCGCAGGTGTCGGTGGTGCACGATCCGCAGGAAGCGATCGCCCAGGCGAATGCATCGGAATTCGGACTGGTCGCGTCGGTGTTCACGCAGAACGAGCCGCTGTGGGCCGCCTGTCTCGATGGGATCCGCGTGGGCTGCCTGAATCACAACACCGGCACCGCGGGCGCGAGCAGTCGGCTGCCGTTTGGCGGCCTGGGTCGCAGCGGCAACCTGCGGCCCGCGGGCAGCTTTGCCGTCGATCTGGCCGCGTATCCGCTGGCGAGCATGCAGGATGGGGCGGCGGAAACGGCGGTGCCGTCGGGAATGCGACTGGACTCGCTGCCGATCCGTTGACTCGGACCTTTGCCTGTCAGAGTGCCGTGAACCGCTTCGCAACTGCCTGTAATTTTGGAGGCAGCGCTGAGATGAAGCGCTCGAGAGCTGAGGTGTAGCCGAAGCGAAGA
>CAIPQY010000024.1 GCA_903867275.1 uncultured bacterium
GCCGCTGTCGCGCTACAGCAACGAGATCGGCACGGTGTTCGTGGATGGCAACACGTCGCTGGTGAACTACGGGCAGCTGGCCGACATGCGCTCGTGGATCAACCTGCCCGAACTGCCCAACGCGCAGAACGACGAAGCCGTTCATACCGGCAAGCCTTGAGCCGCCGGCTCAACTGGCCGTCGCGTCCTCCAACGTCACGCGGATCTGATCCGGCGCGCGTCGACAATGCGTGACAACCCAGGCGGTCCGCCGCCGGCACGCAGCGGCAGGTCGTCGCGCCGCACACCGATGAACGCGATGCGCAGCGTGTCGCTCACACACCCACCGAGGCCTGCGAAGGCTCGGTGGTCGGCGCCGGTCGCTTGGGCAGACCGGTCTGCGCCGCGGCGATCACCGACTCCATGCGGCCCATGCCGCGATCCGCCAGACCCTTGAAGATCATGTACGGGAACAGCGAGATCAGCGCCACGGTCAGACCGCTCGCGGTGGTGATGAGCGCTTCGCCGATGCCGCCCGACACGCCGCGCGGATCCGCGAGCTGCGTCTGCGCACCGAGCACCTGGAAGCTCTTGATGATGCCGATCACGGTGCCGAGGATGCCCACCATGGGGCTGGCCGTGATGATGGTGCTCATCAGCACGCTGAAGCGCTCCAGACGATGGCGCTGGATCTCGGCGGCCGCCATGGCCACGCCGTCGTCGGCGCCGTCGAGCGCCATGCGCAGCGCCACCATCATCTCGGGCTGCGAACTGTGCTCGCACATCTTCACCACCTCGTCGCGCCGCCCCATGCGCAGCGCCTCCACCAGGCGACCCACGCGGATCTTCGCGGTGACGCCCGACACGCGGCTCCAGAAGAACACGCGCTCGATGGTGATGCCGAGGGAGAAGACACTCAGCGAGAGGAGCGGCCACATGACCCAACCGCCCTTCTGCATGAACTGGATGAAACCTTGGAGAGCACTCATGGGGCGCGATGATACGGATCCCGGCGATTCTGTCCCTATACTCGCTGCCGCGTGAAAACGGCCCTGCACATCGACGACGCCACCATCCTCGCCTCGGTCGAGACCGCGCTTGCGGCCGCCATCGACGCGCGCAACCTGGCCCCCCGACTCGCGGAAGCCATGCGCTACGCGGTGCTGGGCGGAGGCAAGCGCGTGCGCCCGGTGCTGACGGTGCGCTGCGGCCTGGCCGCCGGCGCAACCGACATCGAGCCCCTGCTGCCGGCCGCGATCGCCTTCGAATGCATCCACGCCTTCAGCCTGGTGCACGATGACCTGCCCGCGCTCGACAACGACGACATGCGTCGCGGTCGCCCCACCGCCCACAAGGCATTCGGCGAGGCGCTCGCCATCCTCGCAGGCGACGGGCTGCAATCGCTCGCCATCGAGGTGGCGCTGGCGTCGCCGCGCGACCCGGCGCGCATCGCCCGCGAAGTGGCGCAGGCCTGCACCGACATGATCACGGGCCAGGTGCTCGACACGCTCGGCGGTTTTCCCGAGGGCTGCACACTGCCTGCCGACCGCCTTGCGCGCATCCACGAGAACAAGACCGGCGCGCTCATCCGAGGCGCATGCCGCACGGGCGCCATCGCCGCGGGCGCGTCGCCGGCGCTGCTCGATCGCCTCAGCGCCTACGGCGCGGCGATGGGCCACATGTTCCAGGTGGTCGACGACATCCTGGACGAGACGCAGACCAGCCAGACCCTGGGCAAGAGCGCGGGCAAGGACAAGGCGCAGGGCAAGACCACCTATCCAGCCGTGCATGGCATGGAGCGAAGCCTCCAATTCGTGCAGCAACTGCTGCAGGAAGCCGAACGCGCCCTCGCACCCATCGGTTCCGAGGCCGACCCGCTTCGAGCCATGGCCTCGGCACTGGCCACGCGAACCCACTGACCCACGCGACTTGGGCGCACCCTGCCGCTACCATTGCGACCGAGGTGGACACCCCGCCTTCAACACGAACAACCATGGCCATCCTTCCAACCATCAACGGCCCCGCCGACCTCCGCAAGCTTCCCGTCTCGGCCCTGCCGGAACTGGCGGCCGAGGTCCGCAAGGCCATCTGCGACCAGTGCATGAAGTCCGGCGGACACCTTGCGCCGAACCTCGGCGTGGTGGAACTCACCATCGCGCTGCACCGCACCTTCGACTTCGGTCATGACCGCATGCTGTGGGACGTGGGCCACCAGTGCTACACGCACAAGCTGCTCACCGGCCGACAGAACCTGCTCAGCCGACTTCGTCAGCGCGACGGCATGGCCGGCTTCCCCGAACCACGCGAGAGCGGTTACGACCTCTTCAGCGTGGGACACGCCGGCACCGCCATCAGCACCGCGGTGGGCATGGCGCGCGGCGACACGCTGGCGGGCCAGGGCTGGAGCCCCGACAACGACAACGGCCGCCGCGTGGTCAGCCTGATCGGCGACGCGAGCATCGTGAACGGCGTGGCGATGGAAGGCCTCAACGCGGCCGGCACGCTGAAGCGCCAGTTCCTCACCATCCTCAACGACAACGGCATGAGCATCGCCAAGCCGCAGGGCGCCATGGCCGGCACCTTCGATCGCATGCGCCTCAGCCACGGCTACGCCGAGTTCAAGAAGCGCGCCAAGGAATTCGCCAAGCACCTGCCCGGTGGCAAGGGCCTGGCCGACCTGTATCACCGCATGGGCGAGATGAGCAAGGCCGCCGTCAGCGAAGACGCGTGGTTCGAGCACTTCGGCATGGTGGCGGTCGGCCCGATCGACGGCCACGATTTCCCCACGCTGCTCGAGTTCCTGAACGAGGCCAAGCACTTCGACCGTCCGATGGTGCTGCACGTGAAGACCGTGAAGGGCAAGGGTTTCTCCTTCACCGAGAACGATCCCAGCGCCACGCACAGCCCCGGCCCCTTCTCGCTGCCCGACGACATCGAGAGCGAAGGCTGCCGCATCGAACTGAAGAAGAGCGCGCGCAGCTTCACCGGCGCCGTCGGCGAGGCGATGGCCGAGATGATGGCCCGCGACGAGAAGGTGGTGGTGTGCACCGCCGCCATGCCCGATGGCACCGGCGTGAGCAAGGTCATGCCGAAGTTCCCGGATCGCACCTTCGACACGGGCATCTGCGAGAGCCACGCCATGGACATGATGGCCGGCATGGCCAAGAGCGGCTGGAAGCCCTTCTTCGCCGTGTACAGCACCTTCGTGCAGCGCGCCTTCGATCAGGCGTTCCAGGAAGTGTCGCTGCAGGGTCTGGCGGTGCGACTGCTGCTTGACCGCGCGGGTCTGGTGGGCGGCGACGGCGCCGTGCACCACGGCTTCTGCGACATCTCGCTTCTGGCCACGCTGCCCAAGGCGGCCATCATGGCCGCGATGGATGAAGCGAGCCTGAAGGCCGCGATGGAATTCATGCGCACCTACGACACGGGCCTCTCGTCACTGCGCTACCCGCGCGATGCCGTGAGCGCCATGTTCGCCGACAAGGCGTGCCCGGCATTCGAGCTTGGCAAGGCGCGCGCGCTGCTCACGCACGAAAAGCCGGACGCCGCCGTGCTGGGCTTCGGCGTGATGGCCATCGAGGCCATGGACGCCGTGAAGCAGCTCGACGGCGAGTATCGCGTGAACGTGTACGACGCTCGCTTCGCCAAGCCGGTCGATGCCGACCTGCTGCGCGACCTGATCAGCCGCGGCATTCCGGTGCTGACCGTCGAAGACCACTCGATCCGCGGCGGCTTCGGCAGCTGCGTGCTCGAGGCGTGCGCCGACCTTGGCCTGGACACCCGCCTGGTGACCCGCCTTGCGCTGCCCGACCACTGGATCTATCAGGGCGAGCGTCGGGAGCAGCTCATCGAGTCAGGCCTGGACGCAGCCAGCATCGCGCGTGCCATCCGCACCGCCGTGGCGGCCGCCCCCAGCGCCCCGCGTACGGCCGCCGCACGCACGACTGTCCCCGCTTCACGCTGAGCCCTGCACGCGATGTTCGAGCGACTCACTGAACGACTCGGCGACGCGTTCCGCAACCTCTCCGGCCGCGGCAAGATCTCCGAGGAGAACGTGCGCGAGGTGATGGCGGAGGTGCGCATCGCCCTGCTCGAGGCCGACGTGCACGTGGATGTGGCGCGCGACTTCTGCGACGAGGTCGCGCGCGACGCCGTCGGCATGGGTGTCACGCGAAGCCTCTCCCCGGCCCAGGAAATGGTGGGCGTGGTGCACCGCAAGCTGGTCGAATTGATGGGGCCAGGCGATCCACAGATCGTGCAGGCATCGCCCGGACCAACCGCCATCCTGCTCTGCGGCCTGCAGGGCAGCGGCAAGACCACCACCGCCGGCAAGCTGGCCGCCACCCTGCGCCAGCGCGGCCGCAGCGTGATGGTGGCGGCGTGCGACCTGCAGCGCCCCGCCGCAGTGGAGCAGTTGCGCCTGGTGGCCGAGCAGGTGAACACCGAAGCCAAGGGCGGCGCGCGCGTGGCGTTCTACGGCGAGCCCGAGCGTTGCGCGGAGTACGGCAAGGCGGTCGGCGTGGCGGTGTCCGTGGCGCAGCGCGCCGTGAAGGCCGCGCGCGAGGGCAAGTTCGACACGCTGATCGTGGACACCGCAGGCCGCCTGCACATCGAGGACGCGCTCATGCGCGAGCTCGAGGGCGTGCGGCGCGCGGTGGAGGCGCATCAGACGCTGCTGGTGGTCGACTCGATGGCGGGCCAGGATGCGCTCACCGCGGCGAAGGCCTTCCACGATCGTCTGGCCATCGACGGCATCATCCTCACCAAGTTCGACGCCGATCCGCGCGGCGGCGCGGCGCTCAGCGTGCGCAAGGTCACCGGCGCGCCCATCCTGTTCACGGGCACCGGCGAGCGCTTCGACGCACTGGAGCCCTTCCACCCCGAACGCATCGCCGGCCGCATCCTGGGCATGGGCGACGTGGTCAGCCTGGTGGAGAAGGCGCAGGAAGAGGTGGATCAGGCCGAGGCCGAGCGCGTGGCCGAACGCATGGCCAAGGGCCAGTTCACGCTGGACGATTTCCTCGGCCAGCTGAAGATGATCCGCCGACTTGGCCCCATCAAGAAGGTGCTGGGCATGCTGCCGGGCGTGGGCAGCATGATGAAGGACCTTCCCGTCGACGAGGGTCAGCTTGACCGCGTCGAGGGCATGGTGCGCAGCATGACGCCGCACGAGCGCGCGAACGTGCGCAGCATCGATCAGCAGAAGAGCCGCGCGCGCCGCGTGGCGCAGGGCAGCGGCACCACCCTCAACGAGGTGGGCCGACTCGCGAAGCAGTTCGAGATGATGCAGAAGATGATGAGCCAGATGTCCGGCATGGGAGCCATGGGCAAGATGAAGGCCATGCAGGAGATGTCGGGCAACGCGGCCGCCGCCGGCGGCATGGGCGGCTTCCCGGGCTTCTCGCGCGGCAGCACGCAGACCCAGAGCATCAAGAGCAAGTTCAAGCAGCGCAAGAAGCGCTGACGGTTCACGCCCGGGCTCAGCCCTGATCGAGCGGCAGCGGATCGTCCGCGCGACCCGAACTCCAGTCGCGCAGGTGCGGCATCACCACTTCACGCAGATAGATCTTCAGGCACGCCGCCACCGGGATGCTGAGCAGCATGCCGTACACGCCGGCGATGGCCGCACCCGCAAGCACCGCCACGAAGATGCTCACCGGATCCAGATCCGTGGCCTTGCCCGCGATCAGCGGAATCAGCACGTATCCCTCAAGGAACTGCACGATGCCGTACACCAGCGTGGGACCGATCAGGATCCAGAACCAGGTCATCCGATCCGCCTCCGGCAGCGCCAGCTGATCCACCGCCAGCAGACCGATCGCGATGGGCAACCCCACCACGCTCAGATACGGCACCAGGCTGAACACACCCACCACCACGCCCAGCGTGATCGCGTATGGCACGCCAAAGAACTTCCATCCCACGGCGATCAGCACGCCCATGATCGAGCTCACCACGATGCGACCGCGCACGAATCCACTCACCGCGCGATCCATCTCCACGGCCAGTTCGATCACGCGATCACGATGCCGCACGGGCAGCAGACCACGCAGGAAATCCAGCGCCGCCGGAAAGCTGATCGAGAAGAACCAGAAGTAGAACGGCACAAGCGCCGCGAGGAATCCCACCGTGAGCACGTCGACCGCCGTCACCAGCACCTGCTCCGCGCTCGATCCAAGCAAGGCACCCCACTGGAAACCCGCGCGATCCGGTCGCGCTGAAACCAGTCCGCGCCGATCGAGCTCCGCGGCAACCGCGCGCTGGATGGCGTCGGCCTCCTTGATCGCCACCTCGCGCTCGGCGCTGGTCGTCGCCGAAAACTCGCCCTCGCTCCGCTTCGACTTCGGTGCGGTGGATTCCGGCGCCTTCGATGCCTCGGCCCCGTGCGTCGACGCCGTGTCCTTGCCGGCCGCGCCCGAGACGCCCACCGGCGCGGGACTCACGTTGCTGCTGAACCACTCCTTCACGCGCTCCACTTCGCCGCGGTACTGCTCGGGCACAAGCTGCTCCGCGCGCTCGAACGCCGCGTTGAAACGGCCCTGGCGGAACGCCTGCACGAAGCTGGCGCTCTGTCCCACCACGATCGGCAGCATGATGGCCAGCACCGCCACCAGCGCCACGCCCGCGGTGCCCATCAGCGTGCCCACGGCGGCCGTTCGCGTCATGTTGAATCGGCGCACAAGCCCCTGCACCACGGGCTCCACCAGATACGCCAATCCAAACGCCACCAGCAGCGGAACACTCACGCTGCGCATGGCATATCCCAGGTACACGATCGCCAGCACCACGGCCACCACCACCACATCGCGCACGCCCTGAATCTGCCACAGGTGCAACCGCGCCAGACGCGTCGCTCCGTCGCGCTCCTCGGGGGCCTCGCGGTTCGCGTCGCTCATGCCCCGGTCCGCCGTCCGATCGCCGTCACCAGCCGATCGCGACTGAACGCTTCATGGAAGTCGAACACGCCGCGGAAGTCTTCCAGACTGTCCCGCGAGGTCTTGCTCAGCAGGCCCGCATCGATCATGGCGAACACGATGCGGCCGAAGTCGTCCGTGCGCTCCACATGCCAGCTGTGCAGCACGCTGCAGGCCATCATGCCGTAGCGCTCGATCGCGTACTCGCGCAGTCCCATGCACAACTGCTGTCCACTCACGTGACGATCGCCTTCGGGCGCGCCGGGCTGTCCGTGCACCAGTTCCATGGTGCGACCCAATCCGTCGCGCACGAAGTGGTACGCCTCCGGCGGATAGGGCCCTGCCTTCGCTGCCAGCCTGCGCCAATCGACTTCGGTTGCTGTCTGGGTCATGCGGTGATCCGGTTGTCTGTATCGGCTCGCGAACGCCGCGAACTTCGCACATCGTGCAGGCGCAAGCCTAGGCGATCCGCGTGCCCACCGTCTGCGACACCCACATGGGTGCCGCATCGCACGCCAGCACCGCCTCGAACCCGCGCGCCGGCTCCGCCACCTCGAACCCGAGCAACCCGTGCCGCGCGCCAGCACCGAGCACCGCCTCGTCCGCCGGAATGCCCATCGCCGCCAGCCCCTCCAACGAGATCATCTCCAGCAGCAGCTCGGCATGCACGTCTCCGCGGCGCCACAGCAGCCGTGCGTCGTCAAGCGGCGTGATGCGGTCCTCCCGGTCGAGGCTGGGCAGCCCGTCGGTGCACAACGCAACACGCACCCCGGCCGCCAGCATCTCGCGCCATCGGTGCAACGCGCCCTCGGGGCCTGGCCGCCCGAAATAGGCGTTTGAACGCGGGCAATACAGCACCACTGCGCCGCTTTCCGCAAGCCTGTCCAGCATGCCTGGCTCCACTTCGTTCACATGCGCGATCGACACGGGCTGGTGTCGCGCGGCAGGCAGTCGCTGCAGGAACCAAGGCAACGGATGCATGCCCTCGCACGCCTGGCCGGGACACAGCGCGCCCATCGAGCGCGCGAACTCCATCAACGGACCCTCCAGCCGCTCGGTGAACGCCACCTCCTCGGGGCTCTCCGCCACATGCGAACTGAACGGCATGTCGAGCGCCAACGCAGCCTCGTATGTGCGCGGGCCCGCCGAATACGGCGCGTGCGGCGATACGCCAAGACGCACACCGCCCTTGCTCCGCGGTTGCAGGGAGTGCAGGAATTCCACCGCCTGCCGCTGCCGCTCGCCACACAGACCGAACACCTCGATGTAGCTCACGCCCTCCACCGGGCTGCTGGCCAGCGATTCGAAACTCGCCATGCTCTGACGACCAGCGATGTCACCCACCCACGCCACGCCACCGGCGCGACTCAGTTCGATGCCACGCGCCACCGCATCACGCAGACCCGCCTCGTCGTCGGGCCTCCCCGTGCGCACACGGTCGAGCCACGCCCAGAACCCCTGTTCACGCATCACCTGCTGCAAACCCGTGATCCGCGACAGGTCCAGATGCGCGTGCGCATTGGCGAAGGGCGGCATCAGAACCGTGCCCGGCAGGTGGCGCACCGCGGCGCCCGCCACGCTTCCGATGTGTTCCGGCGCACCAACCGCCTGCAC
>CAIPQY010000025.1 GCA_903867275.1 uncultured bacterium
GATCCCTGGTCACGCTGCGGCGCGGGGCCACCGAATTCATGAACGCCGTGCACCGGGACCTGCGCTCGGATTTCGCGCGCTTCGCCCAGAGCCCCAGCTTCCTGCTGTACGAGCTGTGGGATCACCTGATCGACAACTACCTGAAGGTGCACGAGACGTTCGACGAGCGCGTGACCGCGATCCAGCGTGCCCTCATCGGCGAGGTGGACGAGTCCATCTTCAAGGAAGCGTCGGAACTCAGCAGCGACCTGCTGCAGCTGCGCAAGGTGGTGCTGCCCGCCCGCGCGGTGCTGACCGAGCTCTCCACGCGCAAGAGCCGCTTCGTGAGCGAGGCCACGCAACCCTACCTCGCCAACATGGCCGGCACCGTGGATCGCGTGCTTCAGGACGTGCTGGTGGACCGCGACATCCTCTCCGATTCGCTGAACAACTACATGTCGATGGTGGCGCACCGCACCAACAAGGTGATGGGCAAGCTCACCGTGGTCAGCGTGATCTTCCTGCCGCTCAGCTTCCTCTGCGGCGTGTACGGCATGAACTTCGAGTCCATGCCCGAACTGAAGTCGGCCTGGGGCTACCCCGGATTCTGGGCCGCCGCGGCCACCATCGTGACCGTGGTGCTTCTGATCATGCGGCGCGCGCGTGTGTTGTGAGCCGCACGCTCACTCCACGCCGCTCGAGGGGCCAAGCGAGTAGTTGGGGCTTTCCTTGGTGATCTGGATGCTGTGCGGGTGGCTCTCGAGCAGGCTGGCGCCGCTGATGCGCACGAAACGCGCTTCCTTGCGGAATTCCGCCAGCGTTCGGCAGCCGCAGTAACCCATGGCCGCGCGCACGCCGCCCACCATCTGGTAGGTGAAATCGCCCAGCGAGCCGCGGTACGGCACGCGCCCTTCAACGCCCTCGGGCACCAACTTGCGCGCTTCCTTCACGCTGGCCTGGCCGTAGCGGTCGGCGCTGCCAAGCACCATGGCGCCCTCGCTGCCCATGCCGCGATAGGTCTTGAAGCGGCGACCTCGGTGCAGCACGAGTTCTCCCGGGCTTTCATCGAGTCCCGCGAAGAGACCACCCAGCATCACCGCGTTCGCGCCGGCGGCGATCGCCTTGGCGATGTCGCCCGACTGACGGATGCCTCCGTCGGCGATCACCGGAATGCCGCCCGCGCCCTTCACCGCCTCCATCACCGCCGTGATCTGCGGCACGCCCACGCCGGTCACCACGCGCGTGGTGCAGATCGAACCGGGGCCGATGCCCACCTTCACGGCATCGGCGCCCGCGTCGGCCAGCATCTTGGCGCCATCGCGCGTACCGATGTTGCCCGCGATCACATCCACCTTGAACCGCTTCTTCACGCCCTCGAGCGTGTCCAGCACGTTCTTGCTGTGGCCGTGCGCGGTGTCGATCACGATCAGGTCCACATCCGCGGCCACCAGCGCCTCGGCTCGGTCGAACTGCCGCACGCCGATCGACGCACCGACGCGCAGTCGACCGCGCGCATCGCGACTGGCCTTCGGGTGCTTGGCCACGTTCTCGAGATCGCGCATGGTGATCAGACCGGCCAGATTGCCCGCGGCATCGACCAGCAGCAGCTTCTCCACGCGATGCTCAAGCATCAGGCGCTCGGCCGCGGCGGCGCTCACGTTGGCGGGCGCGGTGACCAGCTTGCCCTTGGTCATCACCTGCCCGACGTTGCGTCCA
>CAIPQY010000026.1 GCA_903867275.1 uncultured bacterium
CGCGGCGTGCTGGGCATGGCGCGCGGCGATGATCCACACAGCGCGGGCAGCCAGTTCTACATCGGGCTTTCGCGCGACGGCACCGCGCGACTGGACGGCCAGTACTGCACCTTCGCGTTCATGCTGGATGGCATGGACACGCTCGATCGACTTGCGCAAAGCCCCATCGGCGACTCCGCCACGGGGCGACCCAGCAAGCCGCCCACGCTGGATCGCGTGGAGATCGTGCCTGCGCGCGCATGCGAAACAGGCAGGCCACCACACGGTGGCGAACCGACGCCACCGACCCCCGTGACACCTGCGGAACCGGCGACCGCGGTTACGCCGTGACCTTGGTCATCTTCGGCAGCGCGCCCGTGGGTCGACCATTGCGGTCGATCGGAACCGCCGCGATCTTCTTCACGATCTCCATGCCCTTGGTCACCTGACCGAAGCCGGTGTACTGGCCGTCGAGGTGCTGGCACTGCTCGCGCGTGAGGCACACGAAGAACTGGCTGCCCGCGCTGTCAGGATGCGCGCTGCGAGCCATCGACAGCGTGCCGGGCTGATGCGGGCGCTTGTTGAACTCGGCCTTCACCTGCCAACCCGGGCCACCGGTGCCGGTGCCCTGCGGGCAGCCGCCCTGGATCACGAAGCCGGGAATGATGCGATGGAATCCGAGGCCGTCGTAGAAACCCTTGCGGGCCAGCTTCTGGAAGTTCTCCACGTGACCGGGGGCCACGTCGTCCCAGAGTTCCACTTCGATGTCGCCGAATTCGGTGCCGATGGTTGCGGTGGGGTATGCCATGGCGCAACTGTAGCGCATGGCGCGCCGGCGATGGCCTAGCGACCGAGCGTCTTGCCGGTGCGCGGAACCGCGAAGCTGCTGGGCAGCATGTAGGCCCGGCCATCGAAGCGCGTGATCTCGCCGCTGATCACCACCGTGAGCGGCCCCACCGTGCTGCGGGCCTGACGCTCCAGACGCTCGAGCAATGCGCAGGGAAGCAGCGTCGCCTCGCGCTCGCCCAGCGCGCCGCGCGAACTCTCGAAGACGAAGCGCCATTCACCGGTGACCGGGTCGCGGGTCACCACGCCATGGCGTTCCTGCACCGAGCGATCGGCCGCCAGCCACGGCCTGCCGCTGATGGGGTCGATGGAACCCACGCTCGGCGTGCCACGCGCGGCTTCCTCGGCACGGATGGTCTCGATCGGCGCATCGGCCGAGCGCTGCACGTCGCCGACCGCATCGAGCAGGCCCTGCTCCACATCGTCCGCGCGCACGTCGCCGCCCTTCGCAAGCGCGCGTTCACGCTCCAGGCGCGCCTGCGGCAGCAGCGGTACCCATCGGATGCCGAAGGGATGGTCGCGAACCACATTGGCGGCGGTCGGCACGTAGTCGTCCAGCGGTTCGCTCGGCATCACCACGCCAGCGCCATCCACGGCACCGGGCGGACGCAGCACCGGACGCGCCGGACGCTGCGCGAACGCCGAGATGGGCGTGGCGAACAGCGGCAGTGCGCAGTTGATGCCGCGATAGGTGGTCACGCGTGCGCTCAACTCGAAGCGCGCCACGTCGCCGTTGGTCAGCGCGTTGTGGCGACGGATCATGTCCTCCAGGGTGACGGATGGCAGCAGTGCCATCACCCGATCGGGTTCGCCCTCGTAGGCATCGCGCAGACGGAACCCCCAGGCCTTGCCGCCCTCGCCCGGCTCGAGCGTGCCCTGCACACGGGTGAGAAATGCGCCGTCCTGCAGCAGGGGCGCGCGCACCGACACCGCAGTCTGGGCCCGGGCGACGCCCGCCACGAGGCAAAGGACCGCGGTTATCTGGAGGAGTTGGCGCAATCGGCTCTGCATCGCGTTGACGCGGCACGCGTCTGCTGCAAGGATACGGATCGCCACACGGCCGTGTACCCAAGTGGCCTAAGGGAACGGATTGCAAATCCGTGATTCGTGGGTTCAAATCCCACCACGGCCTTTCACGGCGCCGCCACCTCGGCGCCGTAAGCCTGAAACGAAACGAGCCTCCCATCACGGGAGGCTCGGTCGTTTGTGGAGTGGTGGCGGGCCTGCGCTCAGGTGAACAGCAGCAGCATGAAGGCCACGTCGCCGTTGTCGACGCAACCCGAGCCATCCACGTCTGCCGGAACCCCGCTGCAATCACCGAAATCGAGCAGCAAGAACGACACGTCGCTGAAGCTCACGGAGCCGTCGCCATCCAGGTCGCCCAGCAGTCCGGTGCCAACGTTCACGGTGAGGTTGACGGTGACATTGCGAACCTGCTCGCCCGCGGCCGTTTCGTCGCTGGTGCGAACGGTGGCCGTGGTGGCGTAGGCCCCGGGCGTGACGCCGGCGGTGTTGAACGCGAAGCGCAGCAGTCGGCTGCCGGTGGTGAGCCCAGCACCCAGTCCCTGCGTCAGCGAGAACTTCGAGGCATTGGCGCCGCTGAAGGTCACCGAGTCGATGTCCAGCTTGCTCTGCGAGGCGTCGTAGCCCACGTTGCGGATGCTGGCATCCACCGTGGCAAGGCCGCTGTCGGGTTCGCAGTCGAGCGACAGCGATGCGCTGTCGAGATCCAGCGTGGGGTCGAGCGACGGATTGCTTGGGCGGATCACCTGCACCGACACGGGCAGCGCGATCGACGCACCCTCCACGGCCTCGCTGCTGCTGGTCACGTTCACGCTTCCAGTGATCGTGCCGGTGGCCGAGGTGTTGAGACTCACGACGGCCGTCGACACGGACGGATTCAGCGCGGCCGTGCCGCTGGCGGTGCCCACCATGCTGCCGGTGCAGGCCACCGCGTAGCTCAGCGCGTCCACGCCCAGGCTGCTCGCGTAGGTCGCCGCGTTCTGGATGTTCACCGTGAGCGGGCAGGCGATGCCACGAATGGCCTTCGTGGGCAGCGTGGCGGCGAACTGCGCCGTCATCTTCGCCGGCACCGTGAATTCGAGGATCTGCGGAATGTGGTCGCTGGCGATCATCAGATCATCAGCCAGGGCGTTGGATCGCGCGAGTTCGCCCGGGAAGTAGGTGTTGTTGCCGGCACCGATGTCGATGTCGTAGTGCGCGCCATCGTTCCCGACCGCTCGCATGGTGCCGTCGATCATGGCGATGCCGTTGCCGTCGGCGGCCGCCGCGCTGGGCACGACGAAGTCGAAACGGTCGTCCATGCCGCCACCCACCAGACCGCCAGTGGGGCTGACGGCAGGAGCCTGCGTGTGCTTGATCGCGTTGCTGGCACCCGTCCAGTTGCCGGTGCCGTAGGGATCGATGCCCCGCGCCGTGCCGGCCGCGATCAACGCCTGGTAGCCACCTTCGGCGTTGCTGTAGAAATTCATGTCACCCGTGTAGATCACCGGCACACCCGCACCCAGCGCGTCGGCGTTGGTGCGAAGCGCCTGCATGCCGCTGGTGCGCAACGCCTCGTTGCTGCTGCCCGTGCTGGCCTTCAGGTGCGTGCCGTACACATAGACGCGGCTCTTGGCGTCGGTGTAGCCCGTGAGCTGCAGCGCCCATCGATCGCCGTAGCGGCTGGCCCCCGTGAAGATGTCCTGATGCAGCGCCGTGACTTCGGTGAAGCGATCGGAGCGGTAGAACATCGCCTGCGCGCCACTGGCCGAATCCTCGCCACTGGCCGAGGTGTAGGTGGCCAGCGCGTAGGTGACGCCTGCAGGTGCCGCAGCGTTGATGGCCGACTGCAGCGAGGTCCTGGCGCTCGCAGTCACTTCATTGAAGGTGATGATGTCCAGCGGCTGCGCCCACCCCGACTTGTTGTCGGCGTGCATCTCCTTCAGCACCCGGATGATGGCCGCCGAGTTGCCCTTGAATGCGCAGATGTTCCAGTGGCCAACCCGGATCTGGGCCGAGGCGGAAGCGGTCAAACCACAAACGACCGCCAGAAGGGCGATGAGGCGGGTGGGTCGCATGTGCAGCGAATCTACCCCGGATGCCGCGAACTCCAAAAAGGACGCGGTTGGATTGGTGAAACGGCATGGACATTCGCGGGTATACCTGTCTCCCCGAGCGATTCCCGGCCGCCGTGCCGGGCTCTCGGACCTGACACGGAGACCCCCATGAACCGGATCCTCGCACTCGTTGCCCTGCTGCTCGCCGTCATGCCCGCCGCCGCCCAGAAGGTGGACGCCCAGGAGTTCACCCTGGACAACGGCATGAAGTTCCTGCTGGTGCCCCGCACCGACCAGCCCAACGTGATCGCCGCCGGCTGGCTGGCCAAGGTGGGCAGCGTGAACGAGCGCCCCGGCATCACCGGCATCAGCCACTTCTTCGAGCACATGATGTTCAAGGGCACCAACACCATCGGTACCCGCGACGCCGCCAAGGACGCCGACTACCGCGCCAAGCAGAAGGCCCTGCGCGACAAGATCAACGCCATGGTGTGGAAGGACCAGTACATGCGCTACTTCCGCGGCGAGATCGACGATCCGTGGAACGCCGCCAACGACACCCCCGCCCTGAAGGACATGCGCGCGCAGCTGAAGGCGCTGATGGATGCGCAGCAGGGTCGCGGCATGGGCGAGGAACTCGCCAAGCTTCGCAAGGAGCAGGCCGCGATCGACCCCAAGGCCCCGGATGCCGCCGCCAAGACCGACGCGCTGAAGAAGCGCATCGGCGAGATCGAGCTGGCCCAGGCCGCCGAGGGCAGCATCGTGAAGGACGAGTTCGACCAGGTGTACACCAAGGCCGGTGGCAGCGGCATGAACGCCTTCACCAGCCACGACCTCACCTTCTACTTCATCAACGTGCCCAGCAACAAGTTCGAGATGTGGGCGTGGATGGAGAGCGATCGCCTGATGGACAGCGTGTTCCGCGAGTTCTACAGCGAGCGCGACGTGGTGCACGAGGAGCGCCGCCTGCGCACCGAGAGCACGCCCACCGGCAAGTTCCAGGAGCAGTTCGACAGCATGTTCTGGGTGAGCGCGGGCTACAACTGGCCCGTGATCGGCTGGACCAGCGATCTGAACAGCTACACCATGGACGAGGCCATGAAGTACTGGAACACCTACTACCGCCCCAACAACCTAGTGGGCGTGGTGGTGGGCGACTTCAAGCCCGACGAGGCGAAGGCCGTGATCCAGCGCTACTTCGGTCGCCTGGAGCCGGGCAAGGAACTGCCGCCCCAGGTGGTCACGCTGGAGCAGAAGCAGAGCGCCGAGATGCGCATGAACGCCGAGGGCGATTTTCAGCCCCAGGTGGAGGTGCGCTACCACACCGTGCCCGCGGGCCACAAGGACAGCTACGCCCTGGAGATGATGGGCGAGATCCTGAACGGCAAGACGGGTCGCCTGTACAAGACCATGATCGAGGGCCGCAGCATCGCCAGCAGCGCGCGCGCACAGAGCGACGCACGCAAGTACGCGGGTCTGTTCAGCTTCGAGGCCGAGACCAAGGGTGACTCCACCCCCGAGCAGCTGGAGCAGGCCTGGCACGAGGAACTGAAGAAGCTGCAGGACGCGCCCGTGGAGGATC
>CAIPQY010000027.1 GCA_903867275.1 uncultured bacterium
GTGAGTTGGTAGCGTGCCCGCATGCGAATCATGCCGCTCGCCGTCCTGCTGCTCGCCACCATGCCATGCCTCGCCGCCGTGGATGACGCGTCCGCGCGGCTGCAGAAGGCCCTTGACGCCATCCAGGCCTTCCGCGACCGCGAGGATCCGATGGAAGCGATCGCCAAGGGCCGCCCCGCCGATGCCACGCGCATCCAGGACCGCAGCATGGCCGCGATCGAGCGCCGCCAGAAGGAGACGGCGCAGCTGCTTGCAGTCCTGAAGGCCGTCGACCATGCCGCGCTCACCGAGAGCGAGCGCCTGGACGCGGAGTTGATCGAGCGCGACCTGTCGATGGACCTGGAGGGCCACCGCTTCGCCGGCTACCTGCTGGTGCTGGGGCCGCTGGGCGGACCGCAGCAGAGCGTGCCGCAGATGGTGGAGCAGATGCCTTTCGCGCGAGCGGACGATCTGCGCAACCATCTCGCGCGCTTGACGATGGTGCCGCAGGCGCTGCGCAACGAACGCGCGCTGCTGGAAGAGGGCCTGCGCCGCGGCATCACGCCACCGAAGGCGATCCTTGCCGGCGTGCCGACGCAGTTCGACGCGGTGATCGCGGGCAAGTTGCAGGCCCTGCGCGAACCCTTCGAGCGCACCTACCCCGACCTGTCCCCCGACCAGGCTGCGCAGCTGAAGGCGCAGGGCAACGCTGCGGTCGACGCGGTGCTGGCGGAGTTCGCGCTGCTGCGCGACTTCGTGCGCGACACATACGTGCCCAAGGCGCGCGAGTCGATCGCGTGCATCGAACTGCCGCAGGGTCGCGACTGGTACGCCTTCGCGCTGCGCAACCAGACCACCACCGACCTTGCGCCGCAGGCCATCCACGACATCGGCCTGTCGGAGGTGAAGCGCATCCGCGCCGAGATGCTTCAGGTGATCCGCCGCACCGACTGGTTCGCCGCCGATCCAGCGCGCGCAACGATGCCCGACGACGACCTGTTCGCCGCGTTCGTGAAGTACCTGCGCACCGACCCGCGCTTCTACTTCACCAAGGCGGACGAGCTGATGGCTGGCTACCGCGACATGGCCAAGCGCATCGATGCGCACCTGCCCGCGCTGTTCGGTCGCCTGCCGCAGCTGCCCTACGGCGTGCGTGAGATCCCGCGCTTCATGGCGCCCAGCCAGACCACCGCCTACTACCAGAGCGGCAACATGAAGGCGGGCAACCCGGGCTGGTTCTACGCCAACACCTACGCGCTCGACCAGCGGCCGAAGTACGAGATGGTGCCGCTGACGCTGCACGAGGCGGTGCCTGGGCATCACCTGCAGATCTCGCTGGCGCAGGAGATGCCCGCGAAGCATCCGCTGCGACGCGAGATGGGATTCAACGCCTTCGTGGAGGGCTGGGGCCTGTACTCGGAGCGCCTGGGCATCGAGATGGGCCTGTACAAGGACCCCTACGACGACTTCGGACGGCTGCTGTACGAGATGTGGCGCAGCAACCGGCTGGTGGTGGACACCGGCATGCACGCGCTGGGCTGGACGCGCCAGCAGGCGATCGACTTCATGAAGCGCAACACGGCGCTGAGCGAACTGAACATCGAGCGCGAGGTGGATCGCTACATCGGATGGCCGGGCCAGGCGTGCGGCTACAAGCTTGGCGAGCTGTGCATCCGTCGGCTGCGCACCGAAGCGGAGCAGCGGCTTGGCGCGGCCTTCGACCTGCGCGCGTTCCATGACGCGGTGCTCGGCGAGGGCGCGCTGCCGCTGTCGGTGCTGGAAGCGCGCATGAAGCGCTGGATCGACGCGCAGGCCACCGCACGCTGACGCGCCCTCACGCCCGCAGCGCGTCGAGACGCCGCTGATCCTGCTCCACGAAGGCGGCCGTCACCACGTCGCCCATCACGTTCACCACCGTTCGACCCATGTCGAGCAGGCGGTCCACGCCCAGCACCAGCGCGATGCCCTCGGCGGGCACGCCCACCTGCGCCATCACGATCATCAGCAGCGGCAGCGAGCCACCCGGCACCCCCGCCACGCCGATGGCGCTGAGCACGCACAGCACCAGCACCTGCGCCTGCTGCGCCATGCCAAGCTGCACGCCGAACACCTGCGCCACGAACAGCACCACGCAACCCTCGAACAGCGCCGTGCCGTTCATGTTCACCGTGGCGCCCAGCGGCAGCACGAAGCTGGCCACCGACGGCCGGATGCCAAGATCGCGCTCGCTCACCTCGATGCTGGTGGCCAGCGTGGCGTTGCTCGAGCTGGTCGAGAAGGCCGTGGCCATGATCGGGATGCAGCCGCGCAGGAAGGCGACCGGACCGCGACCCACGATCACCTTCAGCAATGCTGGATACAGCGCGAACAGCTGCACCAGATACAGGCCGAGCACCAATGCCACGAAGATCGACAGCTTCCCGAGCAGCGACATGCCGAACTTGCCCGTGGCGACGAAGATGAGGCAGAACACGGCGAGCGGCGCCAGACGCATGGCCACGCCCACGATCCACACCATGGCGTCGGCGATGGCATCGAGCGCGTCCACCACGCGCTGCCTGCGCGCAGGTGCCTGCACGCCCACGCCCGCGCCGAACAGCAGCGCGAACACGATCAGCGGCAGCATCTGCATCTGCGCGATGGCGCCGATCATGTTGCGCGGCAGGAACATCTCGAGCACCAGGTTCATCTTGGCCGTGGCGGTGGTCGCCGCGGCGGCCGGCGTGGCGCCGCGCAGGCTCTGCGCCTCGCCTGAAAATGCCTGCATCAGGTCGGCGCGCATGGCGGGATCGAATCCCTCGCCTGGCCGCACCCAGTGCATCGCCGCAAGACCCAGCAGCACCGAGAACGCGGTGGTGAGCAGGAAGAAGATCGCGGTGCGCACCCCCATGCGCCCAAGCGCGCGCAGGTCGCCGAGTCGCGCCACCGACGCGGCGAGCGCCGCGAACACCAGCGGCACCACCACCAGGAACAGCAGACGCAGGAACACCTGCCCGATCGGATACGCGACCCAGTCGGTCACCCACGCCAGCGACTCGCGTCTCGACGCGTCCCCGTCGGTCAGGGCGTGCGCACCCACACCAGTCGCCGCACCCAGCGCCAACGCGATCAGGATCGCCCAGTGGTTCACCGTTCGTCGAGCCATGCGGCGCAGGGTACGAAGGCCCGCCGCCGCGCGCCGCTAGAAGCCGCGCACGATGTACGGGTTGCGACGGCGCTCGCGCCCGATGGTGGTGTCGGGGCCGTGACCGGGGAACACCCGCGTGTCGTCCGGCAGCTTCATCAGCACCTGCTGCAGCGAATCGCGCATGGCATCGGCGTCGCTGCCGGGGAAATCGATGCGACCGATCGAGTCGAGGAACAGCGTGTCCCCCACCAACGCGGTGCGCGCGGCCGGGCACCACAGCGTGACGCTGCCGGGCGAGTGGCCCGGCGTGTGCAGCACTTTCCACTCGGTGGCACCGAGCGTCAGCGCGTCGCCGTTGCGAAGTTCTCCGCTGGGTGGCGTGACCGACACCGGCTCCCCGATGAACTGCGACAGGTTCAGCATGGGATCGGAGAACCAGTCGCGCTCGAGCGGATGCGCAAGCACCGGCAGTTCGCCGAGTTCGCCGCACACCTGATCGATGCCGGCGATGTGGTCGGCGTGCGCGTGGGTGCACAGGATGGCCACCGGCTGCAGCGAGGAACCGCGCAGGAACGCGAGCAAGGGTCGCGGATCCTCGCCCGGATCCACGATCCAGCAGTCCTCGGAATCGCCATGCGGCGGCGCCACCACGTACGCGTTCGTGGCGCAGCGACCGAGTTCAAAGGCATGCAGGCGCAGTTCCATCCGCACAGGTATAGGGCAACCACGCGGCGCGCGGCGACCCCGGCCACCGCGCACGCGCGCTTTCTATACTGCGCGCGTGTCGAAGTCCTTCGCAGCCCTGTGGATCGCACTGGCCTTGCACGGCCTGATGCTCTCGGGCTGCGACACCGCCAGCAGCGACTTCGCCAGTTTCACGGCATCGTTCAGCCCGCCCACGCCGGCCCAGGCCGCGCAGTGGGCCGTGGACCCCTACGACCCCGAGAACGAGCGCCGCGGCACCATCCTGCTGGCCAACGCGCCCTTCGGCGGCACGCCTGCCTACACCAAGATGTATCGCATCTACGTGGAGGACAACCCGAATCCGCTGGTCCGTTCAGCCGCGCTTGAAGCGCTTGGTCGCCACGGCGAGCCGGATGACGCCGAGCTGGTGGCGAAGCAGCTGAAGGACAAGTCGGTGCAGGTGCGCATGGCTGCCGCCAAGGCATTGCAGCGACTGCACAACCCGAAGGTGACCGCGATCATGTGCTCGCGCCTGATCGACGAGGGCGAGGACTCCGGCGTGCGCATCGAACTGGCGGTGGCGCTGGGCCAGTACGCCAGCGACGACGTGTTCCAGGCGCTGGCCGCCACGCTGGACGCGCGTGAACTCGGCGTGAACCTGGCCGCGCTCGACAGCCTGCAGCTGCTCACGGACCAGGATTTCGGCATCGACCGACCCCTGTGGCTCAGCTGGTATCGCAGCACCAAGTCGCCCTTCCGCGAACAGCAGCAGTACCTGTATCCCACCTACCAGCGCGAGAAGGGTTTCTGGGATGCGATCATGTTCTGGCAGCCGCTGGTGTTCGAGAAGCCAGGCCTGCCCGCCGGCATGGAAGAGCCGTCCGGCGCTGCACCGAAGCAGCCATTCGGCAACATCGGCGATGGCAAGGCGCCCGAGGCGAAGGGACCGTGACGTGAACTGCGTTTCGCACGGCCGCTCGTGAGCACGCCCGCAACCAAGTCCGACGCCACGCCGCTCACGCATGCGGCGATCGGCCCCGATGATCCATCCGATGGATTGATGGCCGCCAGCGAGGCGGACGCAGCGCTGCTCGACGAGGGCCAGATCCGCTCGGGCCGCCTCGCCGGCAAGAGCATGCGTGCGGCCATCTGGATCCTTGCGGTGCCGGTGCTGCTGCAGCAACTGATGATCGCGTGCGTGGGACTGGTGGACAAGATCGTGGCAGGCAACCTGCCCAACGAGATCGTGGTGCCGGCGCTCGATGGCATCGGCATCGGCACCTATGTGGGGTGGTTCACGGGCATCGCCTTCGCGGGCCTCGGCGTTGGTGGACAGGTGATCATCGCGCGCGCGATGGGTTCGGGCGTGCGCGGCGATGCACATGCCGCGCTTGGACAGAGCGTGACGCTTGGCATGCTGTGGGGCGTGGTGGTGGGCCTGTTCATGGCCGCGCTGGCGCATCCGCTGGCGTGGATCGCGGGCCTTTCGCCCGACGCCGAGCGCTACTGCACCATCTACGTCACCACGCTCGCCTGGAGCATGCCCTTCTGCGGGCTGATGAACATCGGCAGCATGTGCCTGCATGGCGCCGGCGAAACGGCCAAGCCGAGCTGGATCTCGATCGGCGTGAACGTGATCAATCTCTTCTCCACCTGGCTGCTCAGCGGCGTGGACCTGAAGATGAAGGGCCTCACGCTGCACAACCCGCTGCCGCACGATCCGCTCACCTGGGGCGTGTGGGGCATCGCGGCGGGCACCTCGCTCAGCTACATCGTGGGCGGCATCATCACCTTCGTGGTGATGCTCCGCGGCGTGAAGGATCTGCGTCTGGAGTGGAGCGACCTGCGCCTCACCCGCGCCATGAGCTGGCGCATCACGCGCGTGGGCGTGCCCAACTTTCTCGAAGGTCTGGCCATGTGGGGCAGCAGCCTGGTGCTGATGGCGTTCATCGGCGTGGTGGCCCGCGGCGCCGAAGGTGCGCAGCCACGCAGCGGACTGGTGGGCGCGCACATGATCACGGTGCAGTGGGAGTCGTTCAGCTTCCTGCCCGGCTTCGCCATGGGCACGGCGGCGGGCGCGCTGGCGGGTCAGTACCTGGGCGCGCGCAATCCGCGCATGGCGCGCAAGGCGATCTGGGCCTGCACGCTGATCGGCATGGCGATCATGGGCGTGATGGGCGTGCTGTTCATGACCGAGGGCCGCTGGCTGACCAGCATCATCTCGAACGAGCCGGTGCATCTGGAGGAAGTGCCCAAGACGCTGTTCGCGTGCGGCGCGGTGCAGGTGTTCTTCGCGCTGGGCATGGCGCTGCGTCAGGGCCTGCGCGGCGTGGGCGACACCAAGTGGATCTTCGCCATCACCGTGGGAAGCATCTATGCCATCCGCCTGCCGCTGGCGTGGGCACTGGGCGTGTGGATGGGCTACGGCCTGGCGGGCATCTGGTGGGCGCTCAGCCTGGAACTGGTGGTGCGCGGGCTGCTGTTCCTGTGGCGCTTCCAGAGTCCGGCGTGGGAACGGCTGCGGGTGTAGGCCAATCGACTCGGGCGCGACACCCTTCTACACTCGCCGGAATGCCGCAGACCCGTCCCCACCTCCCCGCCTTCGATCGCGGCCTGTTGCGCGCGGTGGCTGACGGCGACGCGCGCCTGACCCCCGAACAGTCGCTGACGCTGCTGCGCGAGATGCCGCTGCCGGAACTCGGCTTCTGGGCCGACGAGCGCTGCCGCGCGCTGCATGGCGACGCGATCCGCACCTACGTGATCGATCGCAACATCAATTACACCAACGTGTGCACGGCCAAGTGCACCTTCTGCGCGTTCCGCCGCGACGGCGACGAGGCCGACGCCTACGTGCTGCCGGTGGAGAAGGTGCTGCAGAAGATCCAGGAGCTGGTGGACATCGGCGGCACGCAGATCCTGATGCAGGGCGGCATGCACCCCGATCTGCCGCTGGGCTGGTACGAGGAACTGCTGGGTGCCATCAAGCAGCGCTTTCCGCAGGTGCATGCGCATGCGTTCAGCCCGCCGGAGTTCATCGAGTTCGTGCGCTTCTTCAATCCGCCGGGCGACACGCTGGAGGCGAAGCTGCGCTTCGTGATGGAGCGTCTGCACAAGGCCGGCCTGGACAGCGTGCCGGGCGGCGGCGGCGAGATCTTCGCGCCCTCCGTGCGCCGCAAGATCGGCCTTGGCAAGTGCACCGGCGAGGAGTGGCTGACCGTGATGCGCGTGGCGCACAGCCTGGGCATGAACACCAGCGCCACCATGATGTTCGGCCACATCGAGGGATTCGCCGATCGCGTGCATCACATGGAGCAGGTGCGCGCGTGGCAGGACCGCTCGGTGGCCGACTACGCGAAGGATGGCGGCGGGCGCTGCATGGCCTTCATCAGCTGGCCCTTCCAGCGCGAGAACACGCCGCTCGGCCGCGCGAAGAGCTGGGGTGATGGCGAAGGCGATGACCTGTCGCAGCCCTTCCCCGGCGATGTGGTGGCGAAGCTGGATGGCAGCGGCGACAAGGCCGCGCACCCGGAGTTCGGCCGTCGCGTGCGCATGAGCGGCAGCACCGACTACCTGCGCACGCAGGCCGTCAGCCGCCTGCACCTGGACAACGTGTGGAGCATCGGCAGCAGTTGGGTGACCATGGGGCCGCTGGTGGGTCAGGCCGGACTGCGTCACGGCGCCAACGACATGGGCAGCGTGATGATGGAGGAGAACGTGGTGAGCAGCGCCGGCACCACGCACTGCCTGAACCAGGCCGAGATCTGCCGCCTGATCCGCGACGCCGGTTTCGTGCCCGCGCAGCGCGACAACCGCTACGACCTGCTGCAGGTGCACGATGGCCCCGACAGCCCCGACCTGCGCGTGACCGACTGGGCGCAGCATCGCCCGCGCAAGCTGCATGTGGAGACGAAGGCCGCCGACTCGAAGCCCGTGGAATTGACGGTGGGCGTCAAGTCGACGACGGCGTGATCGCGTCGGCGGGCGGCGGCGCGCCACCCAGCCATCGCTTCTCGGCGGGAATGCCGGTGCCGCACTCCGGGCAGTTGGCACTGGTCAGCCGGTGCAGCGGATAGCCGCACGCGCAGCGCGGCTCCTCGAATTCGAGCGTGATGATCGACCTGCAGCGCGGGCACGCCGCCTTGCCGGAGTGCATCTGCATCCACTGCCCGCAGCGCACGCACTGCAGCGTGGCAAGCGCGCGGTCGTGGGCGGCGGCCACGCGCGCACGCTCGCGCCGCGCATCGGCGCGCGCCAGCACAGGTAGCGCCACATGCGTGCCGAGGCAGACCACCGTGACCAGCGGCCAGAACGGCGTGCGCATCGCAGGCATCGACGAGATGGATCCCACGCTGCACCACAGCGCCACACCACCCAGCAGCATGCCCATCGCGGCAATGGCGGCGCCACGCACGATCCGCGCGTACATGCCATGCAGCACGACGCGGTGCAGCACCGCCACGTCGCAGACGAAGGCGGCGAATGCGGCGAGCGAACATGACAGACCCCACTGGGCGAAGCGTTCAGCGTTCCCCGTGGCAAAGAGCCCCCACACCCACGCCTGCGTGATCACGATGAATCCGGCTGCCGCAAGCGCCCCCGCCCACCCCAGCAGGTGCAGGATGGGTGCACGCAACTGCAGCGCTGTGCGCAGCAGCACCCAGCCAACCACCAGCAGAAGCAGGCTTGACCCCAGCGTGGCGGCGACGGAGCTGCCGGACGCCGCGAGCGCGATCACGGCCACCAGCATCACCGCTGCACCGATGAGCACAACGCGGTCGACCAGCACCCGGAGCGCGCGGGGCACGCGTCAGTCCTCGGGGGCGTCCTTCGCCACGATGCGCTTGAACTCGGCTTCCAGGCGCTTGGTGAGCGGACCCACCACGCCCGAACCGATGCGGCGGCCATCGATGCTGCCGACGCCGATCACCTCGGCGGCGGTGCCGGTGAGGAACACCTCATCCGCGGCCAGCACCTCGTCCATCTTCATGGGGCGCTCGGACACCTTCATTCCAAGCGCCGGCGCCAGCGTGTCGATGACGAAGCGTCGGGTGACGCCGCGCAGGATGCCGGCCGTGACCGGCGGCGTGTTGATGGCGCCGTCCTTGATCACGAAGATGTTGTCGCCGGTGCACTCCGACACGAAGCCCTCGGTGTTCAGCATGATCGCCTCATGCACGCCGGCGTCGATCGCCTCCACCTTGGCCAGGATGTTGTTGAGGTAGTTCAGGCTCTTGATCGCCGGATCCAGGCAGGCCGCGGGAATGCGCGGACGCTTCGCCACGATGATGGGCATGCCCTTCTCGTACATCTCGGCCGGATACAGGTTGATGCGGTCGACGATGATGATGGTGCCCGCGCGTGGACAGTGATTCGGGTTCAGGCCCAGCGAACCCTTGCCGCGGGTGATCAGCAGGCGGATGTAGGCGTCCTTCAGACCGCTGGCGCTCACGGCGCTGCGCACGGCGGCGTCCAGTTCGGCCTGCGACAGCGCCGGCTTCAGGCGGATCGCCTCGCAACCGTGCCACAGACGGTCCAGGTGCGACTTCAGCTTGAACACGCGACCGCCATACACGCGGATGCCCTCGAAGATGCCGTCGCCGTACAGCAAGCCGTGGTCGTACACGCTCACCATGGCTTCGTCGGGGGCGACGATGCGTCCATCGATCCAGACAACGGGGCCGGTAGCGGTCAGGGTCATAGGCGGGAAAGCCTACCAACGCGGGGGCTATCATCGAAACCGATGAAACTGATCCTTGCCAACCCCCGTGGCTTCTGCGCCGGCGTGTACATGGCCATCGACGTGGTCGACCAGCTGCTTGAACTGTGCCCCGGCGAGCCCATCTACGTCTATCACGAGATCGTGCACAACCGCCATGTGGTGGAACGCTTCCGCGGCCGCGGCGTGAAGTTCATCGAGGA